>JAFPUA010000141.1 GCA_017413305.1 Candidatus Ruminimicrobiellum caprinum | reverse complement strand
TTATAGGATATGCCCATCCTATAGGTATTCTTAACTTATTTAGAAACCATTTAATTAGAAATATTATTAAAATTATCGAACCTAAAATTATGGCTGCATTATGCCAATTTGATGGTGCACTAACAAAAAATGTTAACACTTTACTACTTTCTAGAAGTTTCGGCTGTAATTTAAAAAATGTTACAAGTAACGGAATTAATACAGCTAACGAACCGTACAAAACAACTGCAAAAATATGTGTAAGTCTTGCCCCTGCAACATATAACAATACAAGAGTTACCGGGAAATAAGACAACGTTGAAGAAAAATCAGGTTGTAACATTATTAGTATAAAGTGCCCTAAAGTAATACATAATGTTTTAATAAATATTGAGAGTTTTGATATTTCATTCCAATGTTTATCTATAAATGCCGCTAATACAATTATCAACATTATTTTGGTTACTTCTACAGGTTGAAAGGAAAAATAAGGTAAATCAAACCACCCTTTGGTTCCTTTATGTTGTGTTCCAAAAAGCAATACGGATACAAGTAAAAGACAAGATAAAATATATATAAACTTTCCAAAATGTTTGTAATATTGATAATTGAATCCTGCAAGAAATAACATACCCACGACACCTATACTTAATGCAACAAATTGTGTAGTTATATGTTTTGTAGGATTATCAAGATTTGAACTTGCAGAATAAATTGCAACAAAACCGATAAACAATAAATATAACAAAGATATGAAAAAGGTTATATCAATATTTTTTATAATTTTAGAAAAAATAAGTTTAATGTTTGTCATTTTTTATTCCGTTAATAAAATCTTCATCATATTCTTCATTAATATTAAAATATTTTTTAAATATTTCTCTTGCTACAGGTACCGAAACACTACCACCAAAACCACCGTTTTCAACTATAACAGCCAAAGCAAGTTTGGGATCATCTGCAGGGGCATAAGCTACTACCCAAGCATGGTCATCACCTTGCGGATTTTCGGCTGTTCCGGTTTTTGCTGCAACAGACATTGTTTTAAATTTTGTTCTTTTTGCCGTACCATACTCAACTGCGGCTTTAAGTGATTTGTGTAACTGTTTCCATGTATACGGTTCCAACTCTATTCTTTCATTTTCTTCAGGTTCATGTTTATAAACCAACTCTTTTGTATTGGAATCTTTTATTTCTTCAACAATATACGGCTTATAAGAAACTCCTTTATTTGCAACTGTTGCCATTAAGTTTGCCATTTGCAACGGAGTAACCCACAATGCTCCCTGACCTATTGATAAAATGACTGTATCACCTTTAAGCCAAGGCATTTTCATTTTAGCCTTCTTCCATTCCGGTGTAGGTACAAACCCTTTCTTTTCCGAAGGAATATCTATACCTGTTTTTTCTCCTAACCTAAACATTTTTGCATACTGATCAATAACTCTAACTCCTAAATCAAGACCTAAAATATAAAAATAAACATTACATGAATATGCCATTGCCGAAATAAGATTTAATTTTTTATGACCTGCTCTTGACGAACATACAT
>JAFPUA010000140.1 GCA_017413305.1 Candidatus Ruminimicrobiellum caprinum | reverse complement strand
TATTGTAGCAGTAGTAACTGCATCCTCATACATGTCTTTTTCGGCAGGGCGGGTTACCTTTACTGTCAGGGAGTCACGCTCAAGATTAAAAAGATCAAAATATTTTTCCGGAACCTTAAGACGTACAACCTGATTTGTAAGATCTGCTAAAACTGCAACAGGCTGTGTCTGTGTTCCAACGCCACCTACTGCCTGATCTGCAATAAGAATAGTTCCGTCTACAGGAGCGCGAACTTCTGTATAATCAACCTGAAGCTGGGCCAGATCATATTGTGCTTTTGAAGCATCGGCCTGAGCTTTTGCAGAGTCGTAATTTTGTTGGGTTGTAGCTCCCGATTTATAAAGATTTTCAAGAAAATCCAATCTGTTATCGGGAACAGAAACAACACCGACATTCGGTTCTATCGTGCAGAAAGGATAATTTGCACATTCTGCACCGGCTTTTGTTATTGCATTAAATAATGTTGATTTGCCAACATTGGGTAAACCTACTATACCTAATTTCATATAAACTCCTTAACATTTTATGAGAAATAATTATACACAATAAAATTTAATTATGCAAAAATTTTATCAAATTCAGAAAGTGTTGTAATTTTATTAAACTCGTTTCTTAAAGCTGATGCGTTCGGAAGCCCTTTTATGTAATACGGTGCAATCTTTCTTAAAATAACAAGACCTTTTTCTTCTCCATAATACTTAATAGAATCCACAGCATGCTGACGGAACCATTTTAACTTTGTTTGTATTGTAGAAGGCGGTAACATTTCTTGTCTATTAAAAAACGCATCTATTCTATTGAAGATATCATAGTTCCCTATTGCACCTCTACCTATCATAAGCCCGGAACAGTTTGGAATTTTTAAAAATTTTTCTGCAGATTTTATATCTATTATACCGCCGTTAGCAATAACCGGAATTTGGGCATTACTGCAAGCCTCGGCAAACGCTTCCAAATTAGGTTCTCCGCTGTGAGCAAACTCTGCATAACGCGCATGAAGAGATACCATTTTTATACCACAATTTTGTGCTATCTCTATAATTTCAGGAGCAACATTTTGTCCTTGCAACAAACCTATCCTTGTTTTAATCGTAACGGGAACAGAAACTGCTTTAACCACAGCAGATAAAACTTCTTCAACATTTTTAGGATTAGCTAAAAGACGCGAACCGGCACCGACTTTAGTAATTTTCTTTGCAGGACAACCGAGATTGATATCAATAATTTTAAAACCTAAATCTTCTACTCTTTTAGCACATTCTGCCATTATTTCCGATTTAGTACCGAAAATTTGTGCGGCAACAACATCTTTTTCTTCGTCGCACATCGTCAACAGTTTATAAGTTTTTTTATCACCGTAAACCATCGCCGTAGCAGAAACCATTTCCGTAAAAACAAGCCCCGCCCCACCGATAACCGCCAATCTGCGCAAAGGCAGGTCTGTAATGCCGGCCATTGGCGCCAGCATTAAAGGATTATTTATAGTTATGTTACCTATAATCAGCGGTTTCATTTATTTATTTCCAGTTTTCCAATTCAAGAGATGGTTTAATAGATAGTATATTTTTGGACGGATAAGAAAATTTCTTTTTTAGTGTTTTGTGGTATGCTACATGTGCTACCATTGCTGCGTTGTCTGTACAGAAAACAGGAGATGCAAGAAAAACTTTTATTTTGTTTTTCTTTGCCTCTTTTTGAAACATCTCTCTTATTAAACTGTTGCAGGATACGCCACCACCCAAAGCAATTGATGATAAAGAAAATTCTTTTGCTGCTGCAATTGCTTTTGTAACGACAGTTTCGGCAACTGCTTGTCTGAAAGATGCACAGATATCACAAATAACCTTTTTATCTTTAATATCAACTTTTTTTGAATAGTTCAATACTGCCGTTTTAATACCTGAAAAAGAAAAATCCCAAGTACCTTTCATCATAGGTCTGGTAAAGTTTACGGCAGAAGAATTACCATCTTTTGCCAGTTTATCTATGATAGGTCCGCCAGGGTATGAAAGCCCTAAAATTTTAGCGGCTTTATCAAAAGCTTCACCGCAAGCATCATCTCTTGTACCGCCGAGAAATTTATATTTTCCATAATCTTTTATTATTACAAGCTCTGTATGCCCACCTGAAATAACTACACTTAAAAAAGGTGGTTTTAAATTTTTATTTTCTATTGCAGCTGAAAAGATATGTCCCTCAATATGATTGATAGGAATTAAAGGTTTTTGATAGATATAAGATAATGTCTTTGCCGTCATTACACCGACAAGGAGCGACCCTGCAAGACCGGGACCGTAAGTGCAAGAAATGTAATCTATTTTATCAGCAAAATTTTCAAAAGTAATGCCTGCCTGTTTTAATGCTTCTTCAACAACAATATTTACATTTTTTATATGTGCACGCGATGCCAGTTCCGGTACAACGCCGTTATATTTAGCATGTATCGGTATTTGAGAAGAAATGACATTTGACAATACTTTTGTACCGTTTTCAACTACGGCAGCTGATGTATCATCGCAGGAAGTTTCAATTGCAAGTATTTTCATTTTAATACAAGTTCTGAGTAAATTATTTTATTATTATAGAAAGAATATTTAAAAGATCCGTCTTTATTTTTAGTTTTGTTAAGACCTACTTTAAAATTTCTTGCTATAGTTGTAAGTATAGGTTCAAAATTTTCGGCTTTTTTACCTTTAGGAAGCTTAATTTCTTTGTAATATTGGTTATAAGATTTACCTTTATTTTTCATTTCTTTTACATACTGTTTAACGACATCCTGCTGCTGTAACCCGTTGGATGTAAGTGCCGTAATAATATTGTTATCAAGCATAACTTCAAAAGGTTCTTTCGTCGAAACCGTTTTATTTTCAATAGAAGTTATCTGCTTTTGTGTTTGTTTTTCTTCTGTTTGAGATGTATTATTTTTTGCCGATTGATACGACATAGCAAGAATAATTCCTGCAACAAAAAGTATTAATAAATAAATTTTAATTAAGCAACCGTTTTTTTGTTTTTCTTCTTTAGACATATTTTTCCCTTTTTATTTAACTTTACCTTCTTTTATTAAATTAATTGCCGTTTCAAGAACTTCATCTTTTACTTTCTCGTCAGTTTCTACCTTTTCATCAGCATTATCTTCAATATTTGTATCTTTTTTTGTATCCTTTTTAGGAAGTTTTTCGGATTCTGCCTGCATATAGAGTTTTACTTCTGTTTCCGGAGAAACTTCTATATAAACATCCGGTGTAATACCGTTAGTTTTATCTTTTTTATTGTCAGAATGTGTAATAGTTCTTCCTGAAGGAAGATAATATTTAGCTATCGTAAGCCTTAAAGCATTTCCACTGGATAAAGGAATAATTGTCTGAACACTTCCTTTACCGAAAGAGTTTGTACCGACAACTGTTGCTCGTTTGTAATCCTGCATGGTACCTGTAACAATTTCCGATGCAGACGCAGAACCTCTATTGATAAGTATTACCATAGGTAAATCGGGATAATCAGGTTTTTTCTGCGTATAATAATTTTGTTCTATCATTTTATCTCTACCTTTGGTAGATACTACAATGCTGTTCTGCTTTATAAACAAAGAACAGATATCTACGGCGGAATCTAAAAGCCCGCCCGGATTGTTTCGCAAATCAAAGATAAAAGAAGTCATTCCTTCAGACGCAAGTTCTTTTAACATTTTGGAAATATCGGAAGCACTCTGCGCATTAAACTCGGAAAGTCTGATATAACCGATATTGTCTTCCAACATTTTCTTTTTAACGGTTTCTATTTTAATTTTTTTTCTTTTTATTGTAAATTCCAATTCTTCTTTGGTTGACGGTCTGTAAATGGTCAACACAACCTTTGTCCCGGGATTTCCTCTCATTAACTTTACAGCTTCATCGGTAGATATATTCTGTGTACTTTTATCGTCAATTTTAGTTATTATATCTTCCGGCAATATACCCGCAAAATATGCAGGCGTATCAGGTATAGGAGTAAGAACCGTAAGTTCGTCATTTTGCATGGTAATACGCAACCCTATTCCGCCGTAAGAACCTTGTGTTTCGGTCTTCATCTCCTTATAATCTTTTTCATCCATAAATTGAGAATACGGATCAAGCGCCTTAACAACACCTTTTACAGCACCGATGGCAAGTTCATTGGATGTTTTTTCATCAACATACTTTTCGTTGATAATTTCCATAATATCTACCATCATACGCAATGTGGAATAAGTTTCGTCAGACTTGGCGAAAGATACCGAAGGCAAAGCGATAAGTGATGAAATCAATATTAAGATAAAAAATTTAAATTTAATCATTTTTTCTCTTCAAGCCACATTAAAGGATTTTCAGGCGAGTTACACTGTCTTATTTCCAAATATAGAACCGAATTATTTCCACTGCCCACAGTAGCTATCGGTTCTTGACGCGTAACTGCCTTATTCTGCTTTACTAAAATATCTTTAAGTTGACCATATATACTGAAATAATTCCCCTTATGATCAACAATAATCATTTTACCGTAACTTTTAAACTCTCCGGTAAAAACTACAGATCCGTCATCGATTGATTTTATTATCGCACCGTTTTGAGCTTTAATTTTAATACCGTTTGAAACTATAACTGTATCAAGCTCAGGATGTTTGTTTTTGCCGTATTTCAAAATAACTTTTCCGTCAACAGGCCAAGGAAGATTATTTTTTCTGACGTTAGCATTCTGATATTTGCTCGTTGTAGTTTTAGCTTTCTTCTGTTCGTTTGCACTGGCAATTTTAAGTTTGCTTATAAGAGATTCTAAAGCTTTTTTAGAATTATCCATATCCCTGATTTCTTTTTCTGCTTTAGCTCTCTTATCTGCAGTTGTTTTTAATTGTTTATTCTTATTTTTTTGAATATCCATATTTTTATTAAGGATATTCTGTTTTTTAGATTTCAAAGAAAGAAAATCCTGTTTGGATTTTGAATATTTGTCTATTTCGTCTTTCGCTTTCAAACTTCTATCGGACGCAGAATGAAAACTTGCAACATCAGCACAAATAACTAAAGACTGTATTTTGCGATGCAACGGATATGAAAAATAAGAAGAAGATTCCTGTTTTACATATTCCAGAACTTTTTTATTTATTTGGTCAATATAAGCCTGCTTTTCATCTGATGCACGAGAATATTCCGTTGAAGCTGTATCAAGGTTCTTTTCAACATTTTTTATTTTTAATTTCAAAGAGTCCATTTCTTTTTGATTTTTAGATATAGTCTTTGAAATATTTTTTAGTTCCTGTTTATACTTGTTTTCCTGTTTAAGAAGCTTTTCTTTCTCAGCCTTTTTAGAAGAGAGAGTATTTTGAAGTTTATTCAATTCATTCTTCTTCTTATTCAAATCAGACTTAGCATCAGCAAAAGAAATGTTAGCCAACAAAATTATAATAAAAAAAATAATTAAATTCTTAACTTTAAGCATTGGATTCTTTTGTTACAAGATATATCATTAAACTGAGAGGAATTACAACATACAAAATATGATAATCGAGAATAAAAATACTGTTGCTGTTATCTGCTATCAATGCTATACAAAGCACAACATAAGCTAAAAGCGATGCCAATATACCAAAACCCACTTCCAAAAATATATCTTTGACTAAGCCCTTGACGGTAAACAACAACATTTTAAGTATCAATATTACCGTCATAACAAGAAACAACATCGCAGAAAAATCTCTGTAAACAGCAAAAAGATTTTTATATTTAAATAAAAGTTTGTATGCCTGTTCATCATAAGTAACATCTTCAACAAATCCGGAATCAAGGAGTTCCTTTTTCAAATTTTCCAATTCGCTGAAATTTTTAACTTTAACATTATTTACAAGAACAAAAGCCGGCATAACAAAATGTTCTTTGGGTACAAATTCCGCAAGTGCAGAATTTTCTTCTGCAAACTTGTTAAAAGAATCGGCATCAATATAATCAACAACACTAAACTTATTATATTCTGCCAATTTAGAAATAATATCATCTTTTGCTTCTTCGGTATTACGATTGATAAAAATTGCCATCTGCAAATCAGAGCTCAGCCTATCAAAATTCGTGTTCATATTAAAATAAAATTGAACAACAAATATGATAAACACATCAAATATGACAACAATTAAAAATTTTAGTATCTTGGAAAAATTTATCTTCATATATTTTTGTTATAAATATTATCTGCTATTTTTCTATCTATTGCAACTTTATACATTTTTTCATATTCGTCAACAGACTGAGACCACGAATAGTGGCATGCAAATGCATTAGATATCAATCTGTTCCACAAGAAAGAATTTTTATATATATCGTAAGCTCTCCAAATAGCAAACTCCAACTGTTCCCCTTTATAAAAATCAAAAACAAAACCGTTTCCTTTCAAAGTATTCGTCGAGAAATCCTGTATAGTATCGGAAAGACCACCTGTTTTGTTTACTATAGGAATAGTTCCGTAAGCCAAAGCTATTATTTGGCTTAAACCGCAAGGCTCAAATTTAGACGGCATCAGAAATGCGTCTGCACCGGCATAAATTTGGTGTGCAAGCGGTTCGTTATACTCGGTAAATACTGCAAGTTTATCCGGATATAAACTCTTAAGATAAAGCATTGTATCTTTAATATATCTGTCGCCTGAACCAAGAATAACTATTTGAATATTTTGATTTACTACTTTGCTTATTACATCCATTATAAGGTCAAAACCTTTTTGCATATCAAATCTTCCGACGCTGCCTATAACAAATGTATTTTCATCCTGCTTGAAACCGCAATATTCCTGAAGAGCTGTCTTACAAAGTTTTTTATTTGAATAATCTTGTGCGGAAAAATTTGCAACGATATTTTTATCAGTTTCCGGATTCCAATAAGAATAATCTATTCCGTTAAGAATACCAAAAACATCATTTTTTCTTGTCTGCAAAACAACTTCCATTCCTTTACCTGCGGGTCCCTGAATTTCTTTTGCATAAGTAGGACTTACCGTCGATATAATATCAGTATATGCAAGACCGGCTTTCATATAATTGAATGTATTATAAAACTCCAGTTTATCGCTTTTATAATCTTCCCAAGAAAACCCTGCCATCGGAAGGGTACTTGCCGCATCGAAACTTCCCTGAAAAGCAATATTATGAATTGTATAAACAGTAGATGTATTCCAAAAGAAACCGTCGTTTAAGTTAACTGTTTTTAAATATGCAGGAATTAGTCCCGTGTGCCAATCGTGACAATGAATAATATCAGGACGAAAAAGAAGCGCTTTTGTTGCCTCTATAGCAGCTTTTGAAAAGAAAATAAATCTTTCTCTGTTGTCGCCGTAACCTATCCCTGAATCATCACCATAAACACCAAGCCTGTTAAAATATCTTAAATTTTCTATAAAATATACGGGGATATCACCGTCGAGCATACAAGTTTTAATTCTAAAATTTTCCTGTTCTTTGCCAACAAAAACAGAAAGTTTATACGGCAAACTCTCAAGCCCAAATTTAGCACCGTCTATAGTACGATACTTTGGAATAATAATCCTGACATCATGACCTTTCTTTTTTAAATATTTAGGCAAAGTTCCGACAACATCCGCAAGCCCGCCTGTTTTAACAAAAGGCACACACTCTGCTGCAACCATTAAAATATTCATTATTATGCTTCCCTCAAGAATTTGGCAGATTCTTCCGGAACTGTAGGATTGACATACATGCCGGACACTAAATCAAAGCCGCTGTATTTTGCTAACCTTGGAATTACTTCTATATGCCAGTGAAAATGATCCATCTTATTTTCTTTCAAAGGATACGAATGCAATAACAAAGTATAAGAAATGTTCCTGCCGAGAGCTTTGAAAAGTTTTCTTGTAACACCTATTACAACCTCTGCAAGATCTTCAATCTTATTTTTGTCATTTAATACTCTGTAATCGAATGTATGCTCTTTAGGAAATATCCATGTTTCAAAAGGAAATCTGGAAGCAAACGGAATAAAAGAAACAAAATTTTCAGTTTCCATAACTATTCTTGTTTTAGTCGCAAGCTCTTGATCAATCACATCGCAAAACAAACATCTTTCCCTAAATTCATAATGTTTTTTTGATATACTTATTTCGTCAGCAACTGCTTTAGGAATAAACGGAAGTGCCACTAACTGAAAATGCGGATGTGTAACTGTTTCTCCGTAAGCTGCACCATGATTTCTGTAAATCAAAATATATTCAAGTCTTGTATCATTTCTTAAATCGTTAATTCTATCTTGCATAGCTAAAATGCAAGCAACAAGATTTTGCTTATTATCATACAAATGACTATCGTCGTGTTCTTGTGCTTCTATAAAAATCTCATGAGCACCGACGCCCTTCATTTTATCATAGATACCTTCAGCTTTTCTGATGATATTTCCTTCAATTGTAAGTATAGGTTTATTATTAGGAATTACTTTAATATGCCAATCCTTATCCATTACATTTATTTTGGCACCATTTTTATCGTAACAAGATATAGGACTAGGAATTAAATTTTCGTTACCGACACAAAACGGACAAGCACCGACGGCTTCCTTAGACATGGGCTGAGGAACATCAAGCTGAAAATCTCGTGTATCATTTATTATTACCCAGCGAGATGAAATAATATCTTTTCTTAACTCTATCATTTTAACCTACCTTCCAATAGTTTTTTCCAACAAACGACGGGCTTCTGCTTTTTCAGGATTATACTGTAAAGATTTTCTTAATAAAGCTTCAGCCTCATCAGAATATCCGGCAGAAAACTGTTGTAAGCCCTGTTCATAATATTTTTGTGCCAAAGTATCTTTCAATCGTACAACATCTTTTTTAGCCTGCTCATTTTTTTCATAATATTCTACTGTTTCTTTGTACAGATTATATGCACCTTCCAAATCTCCTTTGGTTTCAAGAGATTTGGCTTCGTTATAAATTTGTCTTGATATAGCAAGCTTAGATTTATTTAAATATTTTTCTGCGTCTTCATTGTAATTGAAATATTTTTTCTTTTCAGCCATAATTTTCAATTCTTCAAATGTTGTTATGGCATTTTCATAATCTTTTAAAGTAAACTGTTCCAAACCTCTGTTATAAACAGCTTTCATCTGATCTTCTATTTGTTTATTTGTTTCAAAAACATCCTCATCTTCCTGTTCTTCTTCAGCCGTACCTTTTAATATTTTTATCTGTTTTTCACATTCGTCAATATATTCTTTAATATCTATCCTTTCCGGATCTGCTATATACGCCGTATTAAAGTAAGAAAGGGCTTTTTCATAATTTTGTTTTTCGTATTCCGCTAAACCTTGTTTAAAAATATTGTTTGCTTGAACAGAATTAACTTTATTTATTTTTTTATTAATAAATGCCAAATATTGATCGGCGCCTGCATTTTCCGGATCTATTTCTTTTACTTTTAAGAATTCATCTTTAGCAAAAACGAATTCC
>JAFPUA010000020.1 GCA_017413305.1 Candidatus Ruminimicrobiellum caprinum | reverse complement strand
TGAAGATCCCAACAAAGTGTGTGAAAATCCACCCTGGTATGCAAACTATGAATGGAAGAGAAAAGACAGGTGTGCCGAGAATAAAATTACGGCAATATTAGGTTGCGGTTTTGATCCGGGTGTGGTAAATGCGTATTGTGCATCTGCCGTAAAACATCATTTTGATAAAATTGCCACCATAGATATTATGGATGTAAATGCAGGCAGTCATGGAAAATATTTTGCAACGAATTTCGATCCGGAAATAAATTTCAGAGAGTTTCATAAAGTTTGGACATGGATAGATAATCAGTGGGTGGAAAAACCTGTTCATGCAGATAAGCTTGTTTATGATTTTCCTGTCGTCGGAGAACAGCCTGTTTATTTAACCGGACATGATGAATTACATTCTTTATCAAAAAATATTAAAGCAAAATCCATAAGGTTTTGGATGGGATTCAGTGATCATTATATTAATGTTTTTACTGTTTTAAAAAATATTGGTTTGTTGTCGGAAAAACCTGTTAAAACGGCAGAAGGACTGGAAGTTGTTCCTCTAAAAGTTGTTAAAGCTTGTTTGCCTAATCCTAAGACACTTGCACCGAACTATACCGGTAAAACATGCATAGGCTGTTTGATAAAAGGTAAGAAAGACGGTAAAAACAGAGAAGTATTTATTTATAATATTTGCGACCATAAAGATTGCTATAATGAAGTAGAAGCACAAGCTATCAGCTATACTGCAGGTGTACCGCCTGTAGCTGCAGCAATGCTTATTGCCGACGGAACTTGGGATGTAAAAACAATGGTAAATGTAGAAGAATTGGATCCTGATCCGTTTATAGAGTTGTTAGGTAAAAACGGTCTTTCAACGGCTGTACTTGAAAATACACCTTCAAAAAAGTTTATTTAAAATAAAAAATTTTGTAAAATGAGGCTTACAGCTGACAGCTTAAAGCTGAAAGTTTATTGAAGAAAATAAGGATAAAAATGGATAAACAATTAAAGACACCAATTTTCGACACACTTTTAGCACATGCAAAAAGAAATGTTACATCGTTTCATACTCCCGGCCATAAAAACGGTAAGGGAATAGATCCTGTTTTAAAGCAGATTACCGGCGATGAGATGTATAAATTCGATGTGACGGTTTTTGATGAAGTAGATTCTCTGCATGATCCTGTAGGGCCTATCAAAAAGGCACAGGAATTAATGGCGGAAGTTTACGGAGTAAAACATTCTTTGTTTTTAGTAAACGGAACCTCTGTTGGAAATATTGCAATGTTTCTGTCTGCTTGTGATCCCGGAGATTCTATAATTGTTTCCAGAAGTTCTCATAAGTCTATAATGGGCGGAATAATTCTTTCCGGTGTTTGGCCGATATGGTTACAACCGACGATAGATCAGAATTTAGATATTATTTTTAACTCGACTTATGAAGAAATAAAGCAGGCTCTTGAAATGTATCCTGAAGCAAGAGCTGTATTTCTGACAAGCCCCACATATAACGGTGTGGCAACGGAAGTAAAGAAAATTGCAGATCTTTGCCATAGGAAAGGAAAGATTCTTCTTGTTGATGAAGCTCACGGTCCGCATTTAAAATTTAATGATAAATTGCCGATGTCTGCAGTTGATGCAGGTGCGGATTTATGTGTTCAGTCTACACATAAGATACTTTCTGCTTTGTCACAAGGGTCTGTTCTTCATCATAATTCTAAACTTGTTGATATAAACAGAGTTAAGAAAATCGTTTCGATGTTGCAGACGACAAGCCCGCAATATTTGACTTTGGCAAGTATTGATTTGGCAAGAAGACAGGCTTTTCTACACGGGAAAGAAATGTTTGATAAAGTGATAGAAGCTGCAGAATGGGCAAGAAAAGAAATTAATGAAAAAATTTCCAATATGCATTGTTTGACAAAAAATGATATAAAGAGCAGAAATTTTGATTTGGATTTGACAAAACTTACAATTAATGTTACCAAGACAGGTTTATCGGGGTATGAAGTAGATGAAATACTTGCAAAAAAGTATAATATTCAAGTAGATTGTTCGGATACATTTAATTTGATAGCGATTATGGGTATCGGTTCCGATATGGATGATGTAAAAAAATTGGTTGATGCTCTTAAAGAAATAAGTAAAAAATATAAAGGTACACAGAAAAATTGGATATTGAAAATCCCGTCACTTGCTACAGAAATGGTAATGACGCCGAGAGAAGTATTCTTGTCCCATGATATAAAAAAGATTCCTCTTGCAAAATCGGTAGGACATGTTTCGGCTCAAGTGTTAACACCTTATCCTCCGGGAATTCCGGTTGTTATTCCGGGCGAAAGAATTTCAAAAGAAATTTGTGATTATCTTGTAGAGATGGCATCTAAAGGAATAAGAATCAGCGGGCAGGAAGGCGATATTTTAAAAATGGTAAAAGTTTTTGCAAACTAAAAATAAAATAAATTTTTTGGGAGACAGAAAAATGAACAAAAAATTAGCGGCAGGATTAAAAAAGATTTTGATTCAAAAAAAAGCTACCATAACCAACAAGATTAACTCTAATAAATTAACACAACATGAGTTGGAAAAAGGCGGAGATGAAATAGATAACGCCACACAAAGTACGGAAAGAGAACTTCAGTTTGAACTGAGTGGTATTGATACAAGAATGGTACAGGATATTGATAATGCTCTTGCAAAAATAGAAAAAGGTAATTTCGGTATTTGTGAAAGTTGCGGTAAGCCTATTCCTCAAGCAAGACTTGAAGCTATTCCTTGGGGAAGGTATTGTGTTCAGTGTCAGGAAGAAGCAGAAAGAAATACGAAGTAGATTTGAGGAGCGAAAGTAAAAATGAGATTCGTTTTAAGTTCAAAAATTTTTCGTGCAACAGTAACGGAAGCTAATTTGGAATATCAGGGCAGTATAACTATCGATTCGGATTTGATAGATAAAGCAGGTTTGTGGATTGGCGAAAAAGTACTTGTTGTAAGCAATACATCAGGAGCAAGACTTGAAACTTATGTCATCCCCGGGAAAGCAGGTTCAGGTACTATATGTATGAACGGAGCAGCTGCTCATCTGATAAAAAAAGGTGAAGTTGTAATAATCATGGGCTTTGAGTTATCGGATAAACCGATAAATGCAAAGTTTGTTTTTGTTGACGAAAATAATAAATGTATTAAACAATTGTAAACAAAAGAGGATCAAATATTATGTTGGATATGTTACAGGCATATTTTCTGGAATTGAAAAATGTCAAGCCGGCAACAGAAGAAGAAATAGGTAAGCTTTGGGCAAGGATAAAAAAACAAGATAAAAAAGCTATAAAAAGAATGACTGAGATAAATTATTGCTTGGTTATTCCCATAGCAAAAAAATTTATCAGACGCGGTGTAGATTTGATGGACTTAATTGCTGACGGAAATCTTGGCCTTATGAAAGCAGTTGAAAAATTTGATCCCGAAAAAAATATTAAGTTTTCTACATATGCAACATATTGGATAGAACAATATATAAGAAAGTCTATTGAAGATAATTCTAAGACGGTTAGGATTCCGTCGTATATGTACGAAATTATAAGCAAATGGAAAAAAGCCAGAAATATGTTAATGGCTAAGCTTAATAAAGAGCCTACAGTAGAACAGATTGCAAAAGAATTGGATATTTCCGTAGATAAAGCTGAAGAAATAAATTCTACATTATTTTCTTTTGAT
>JAFPUA010000139.1 GCA_017413305.1 Candidatus Ruminimicrobiellum caprinum | reverse complement strand
CATAAATTAGAGAAACTCCTGCAGTATAATAAATATACTGCCAATGTCCTGCAAAGATTTGCAGACATATAATAATGGAAACCGGAAATATATATTTATACGATTTTTCGCTGAAAGATCTATCATAAAAATATAACAAGAGAGGAAACCAAACACAGGTATTTATATTGGAAAGATGTGCTGCACACGCATGTATGTAAGTACTGGATAAAAATGCTGCAACTATTGCAACAAGAATAGAAACGGCCTTATCTTTTATTTTATTGTTTACCCATAGAAACGATGAAAAAGACAATATAAAAAAATGAATTAAAAATGAAAAATTGATTGCCTTGGATACGGGAAGAAATACATACATTAAATTTAACGGATAAAATACTGCCGATTCCGAGTTGGCAAAAACAGGAACCCCGCATAAAATTTTAGTAGTCCAGAAAGGAAAAATTCCCGACAACAAACTTCCAAAGGTAAACAATCTTAGATTTATATAATAGTTTAAATCTCCATAATTTAGAGAAGAAAAAAATATACCGGAAGGATAAAATATAATATCAAGGTGTGCTGCAAGAACAACAAAAAAAAGGAAAACTGCTACATGAATATTGGTAAGTTTATTTATGTATTGTTTCATTGCTCTTCATATTCATCTAAAAATGGTCGGGAACGGAACAAAACTCCTGCAGACTTTGCAATTTCTTTTACTTTGGAAACATCAAGCCCGGGAAGTTCTACTGCCGTTATAACTACCGTTGGAATATATTCTTTAGCTGATTTAGCAAATTTTATAATTTCGTCAAAAGATTCTTCTTTAAACATAGGTCTGTTAATTTCATTATGTTCTTTCGGATTCGTTCCGTTAAGACTAATGGAAATAACATCTATCAAGCCTTTAAGTTCCGGCAGGATGTTTCTGTGATAGTATCTGTTGGCAAGACCTGCAGTGTTAATACGAACTCTTATATTTTTACTTTTAAGCCATTTTGCAATTTCTATCGTCTCGGGAAGCCTTATCAATGCATCTCCGTATCCGCAAAAGATAATCTCACCGTATTTTGTAGGATCCCCTATAGATTTAATTACTTCTTCTACAGTAGGTTCTCTGTCAAGTTTAAGAGAATTCCCTCTGAACTTGTTTTCCCATTTGTGTTTTATGCAATAAGGACATGCCATAAAACAACGGTTTGTAATATTAAGATAGAGATTACCTGCATACTTATAAGAAAAATCCATTTTTATCTATAATTTGTGAATTGTAAAGGTAATGAAAAATTAGCATTTTTCAAGAAAGAAATAACGGACTGAAGTTCATCTTTTTTAGGAGAAGATACTTTTATTTTAGCACCTTCGATCTGTGTATTGACTTTAAATTTTTCATTTTTAATCATCTTGGTTATTTCTTTTGCCTTATCTGACGGCAAACCGCTGACCAACTCTATAACTTGCCTTATCGTTCCTTCAAAAGCCTGCTCTTTAGCTTTAAAGTCCATACATTTAAGAGAAATTCCTCTTTTTGCAAATTTCCCCTCTACAATATCGATTAAAGATTTCAATTTAAATTCATCATCGCCTATTAAAGTAATCTTCTTATCATTTTTATTGTAATCTATTGAAGATTTGGAACCTTTAAAATCGTATCTTTGAGCAAGTTCTTTTTGAGCTTGGTTTATTGCGTTATCTACTTCCATAAAATTGATTTCTGAAACGATATCGAATGAAAAATTGTTAGCCATAATTACTCCTCCTGGAAAAGTGCTCGATAGAGGATTCGAACCTCTGACCTCTTCCATGTCAAGGAAGCACTCTAACCAACTGAGCTAACCGAGCTTTTGGGCAAAATAAAAAAGGTGCGAATCGGATTCGAACCGATGCAAGGCGGTTTTTCAGACCGTCCCCTTAACCAACTCGGGCATCGCACCATTCAAAGGACTGGCGTATAATATATAAAAAAATCGCAAAAAATGCAAGAAAAAAAGGACTTATTTTTTACGAGTCTTTATTTTCTTTTCAACAATACTCATTCTACTTTCCAAAGATTTTATAATCTCAGCCTTTTCTTTAAGATCTTTTTTAAGTTTTAATATTTCATCTTTAGAATATTCTTCTTCAGAAAGCAATTCTTCTACGGGAACATTTAATGCTTTTGCTATTTTATTTATATTTTTTGCCGACGGAACAAACTTTCCTGAAAGCCATCTGGAAACATTTTGTTTTTTCTTATTTATTATTTTCGCAAATTCAGTTTGACTTAAATTTTTCTTTGTTAACAAATACTGGAGCTTTTTATTAAAATCCATTTTTCTTCCCATAAAATTAATTTTATAAAAATTTTACTTGACAAATTACAAAAAACAATGTAAACTAGTAATCATAAGTAATCACTAGTAACCACATTTATTACTAAAGATACTTTTATAAAAAACAAATTAAAAAGCAGCAAATAATAACATAGCCATGTTATTAATATTAAAAATGTTAAGGCTGCTTAATCGATGGCAGGATTAAACTCGCAAAAACATAATTCTGCCATTACAACATAAGAATTATACTTATTTTTAAATATTTTGACAAATAAAATTTAACATAGGGAGATAAAATTATGAAAAGAAAAAATAAAGGTTTTACACTGGTAGAATTAATTATAACCATGACAATTGTAGTTATCTTGTCATTAGTTTCTTGGCCTATTTACAGAAGTTATCACTTAAAAGAAGTTTCTATGCTTGGAGAAGGTTATGCCCTTCTTGGTGCAATTAAAGATGCCCAAATTCATTACTATAATGAGTATGGTTATTTTTTAAATCCTCGAGATTCCATTAAAATAGGAAGCATCCCGGGTACATGGACACCTAATGACCCTGTATTAGGCATTAATGTAATGAATAACAGATACTTTTCAAAATTTTCTTGTTATGCAAGGCTTGGAGATAGTAGTAATATTCCTAACAATGTTTTTGCTTATGCATTTACAGCTGGAGTAATGAGTAAAGATGCCGGAACAATAATAATGCCATACAATTTAACAACAAGAGGAGAACTTACTATTATAGGAAATGGCACTACAACAATAGATAGCTGGGCACATTAAAAATTTAGTAGAGATAAAAATATATTTTGAAACTTAACATAGCAAAGTTTCAAGGGAAGGAGCAGAGAATTTCTCTGCTCCTTTTTGTTTAAACTATAAACAACAAAAAGGAAATATGTTTGAATTAAAACAACAATTTAAAATTTATAGTTTAAAATTTATAATTGAATAACAATTATAAGGAAGAGATTTTCTTTTTTGAAGTGCCTCAGGCACTGCTTATGAGTGAAATATTTTTCAGGCAAGAATCAGTAAAGTAGAGATTCTTAGGGCGACAATGTTCGTGGTCATTTCCGTCTTCCTATAGATGTTAGGAAATGACAGTTGGAGCCCGGCCTGAAAAATATAAACGAATAGTGCCAGCTCGAAAAAAAGTAAAATCTTCTTCCTTTATTCGAGCAAACGAAAAGATATTTCTCTTTTTGCGTCAAATTCAAAAAAAACAGCAAATCATAAATTAAGATTTGCTGTTTTTTAATATAAATGTAACTTTATTTATTTTCTATAGCATCCGCACAGCGTTTACATAAGCCGTTTTCAATATCGTGTACATGTCGCCAGCATCTTTCACATTTCTCAAACGATGACTTTGCTACAGATACTGAAAGGTCTTCTTTTCCTTCTGTCTGTTCTAACTTAATATCCCAGCTACCCATAACAATATTTACCAAATTAATATCCGTCAAAGCAGCAGCATAGTCTGAGCCGTATTTTATGGTTAAACATGCCTCTAAATTAGAACCTATAATTTTATCTTTTCTAAGTTTTTCTGTTTCTGCTAAAACTTTCTGCTTTATCTTAACAAGTCCTTCCCATTTATTGAGAACGTCTTCACCAAGCTTAAACTCTTCATTTACCGCAGGGAAATCCGCCAAAGTAACATACTCAGCCAAATCTTGTCTAATCTTTTTAATTTCTTTCCAAGCTTCATGCATGGTAAAAGTTAAAACAGGAGACATAATTTCTACTAAAGCAGTAACTATTTCAAGCATAGCAGACTGAGCACTTCTTCTAGCTTTTGAATCAACTTTATCACAGTACAAAATATCTTTTAATGCATCAAGATAAAATCCGCTCAAAAATACCGTGCAGAAATCATTAATAACTTTAACTGTTTTATGAAACTCATAATTTTCAAAACCAAGTTCGGCCTGTTTAACAACATCATTCAAGCAGAACAAAGCATACTTATCTATCTCATTCATATCAGCAAATTTCACAACATCTTCTTTCTTTAAATCGCTGATATTTCCGAGAATAAATCTGATAGTATTTCTTATTTTTCTGTAAGTATCAGTGTGACCTTTTATAATCTCATCCGAAATTCTGACATCTTCTCTGTAGTCGCAGGATGCGACCCACAATCTTAAAATATCTGCACCGTACTTATTTATTATCTGTGAAGGCGCAACACCATTACCTAACGATTTAGACATTTTTCTGCCCTGACCGTCAACCAAAAAGCCGTGGGTAAGAACAGTTTTATAAGGTGCTTTACCTTTTATTGCTACTGCAGGAAGCAATGAACTCTGGAACCAGCCTCTGTGCTGATCACTTCCTTCAAGATATAAATCTGCAGGGAACTCTAAAGAATCATAATTTCCACTGGATAAAACAGCTTCGCTCGATACTCCTGAATCGAACCACACATCTAAAATATCTTCTTCTTTTTTGAATTCAGTTTTACCACATTTAGGACATTTTATATCAAATCCGCTAAGCCATTCTTCTACAGGTTTTTCATACCACACACCTGCGCCGTGAATTTTAAATTCTTCAACAACTTTATCTATAATTTTTTTGTCTAAAATAGGTTCTCCGCACTCTTTACAATAGAATATCGGCAAAGGTACACCCCAAAGTCTCTGACGGCTTAAGCACCAATCAGGTCTTGTTTGTATCATTCCCGTTATTCTTGATTCTCCGTATTTAGGAACCCAATTAACATTTTTAATTTCTTTAAGAAGATTGTTTCTTAGATCATTTAAATCCACACCCATAAACCACTGAGGAGTTGCTCTGAATATTACAGGTTTCTTACATCTCCAACAGTGAGGATAAGAGTGATTTATTTTTATGCTTGCAAGGAGTTTCCCCTCTTTTGTAAGCTTTTCAATTATTAAAGGATTTGCTTTAAATACATTTATCCCTTCAAATTCAGGAACTTCTTTTGTAAACTGTCCTCTGTCGTTTAGAGGCGAAATAATATCAAGTTTATATGCAAGCCCTGCCTGATAGTCTTCCTGGCCGTGTCCCGGAGCAATATGAACAATACCGGAACCATCTTCCATACTTACATAATCTGCCAAAATACCGAGAGATTTTCTATCCACTATAGGATTTTGACATTTGATATATTCCAAATCTTTTCCGTCGAATTCAGCTTTTATGGTAAAACTTTCCGCAGAGATTTTATTCTTAACATTTTCCGCCAAATCTCTTGCAACGATAATTTTTTCAACTTTACCGTTTAAAATATATTCACAAGCAACATATTTTGCTATAGGAGAAAAAGCAAGAGCCACATTGGACGGTAATGTCCATGGAGTTGTTGTCCATATCAGTACGGAATAATCTTTTAACAAATCTTGTTTATCTTTTAATGCGTCGGACAATTCCATTATCTGAAATTTTACAAATATTGAATCGGACGAAACATCAGCATATTCAACTTCCGCATCGGCAAGAGCAGTTTCGCAGGAAGAACACCAGTAAACGGGTTTTTTCTTTCTGAACAAATAATTTTTTTCTACAAGTTCACCGAAAACTTTTACTATCGAAGCTTCATATTTCGGATCCAATGTAAGATAAGGTTTTTCCCAGTCGGCAAACACGCCTAATCTTTTAAAACCTTCCCTCTGTATGGAAACAAATCTTTTTGCAAAATCGCTTGCTTGTTTTCTGAAAACTGCCTTATCTACTTTATGTTTATCTGTTTTTAACTCTTTCAAACATTGTGTTTCTATAGGAAGGCCGTGACAATCCCAACCCGGAGTATAAGGAGTATCAAAACCTTTCATTGTTTTATATTTTAAAATGAAATCTTTTAATATCTTATTTAAAGCATGCCCTATATGCATCTCTCCGTTTGCATAAGGAGGGCCGTCGTGGAGAATAAATTTCTTTTTCCCCTGATTTTTTGCTCTCATTTTTTCATAAATTTTAGCGTCGTACAATTCTTTTAAAAAATCAGGTTCTCTTTGCGCCAAATTTGCCTTCATT
>JAFPUA010000001.1 GCA_017413305.1 Candidatus Ruminimicrobiellum caprinum | reverse complement strand
GCAGATGCAATTTGGATATGTTCTCCCGAATATAATTTTACAATTCCCGGAGTGTTAAAAAATTTGTTGGATTGGTTATCAAGACCGTTAAAAGCAAACGATTTTTCAAGTGGAACAGCAGTTATGGGCAAAAAAGTTACAATATGCGGTGCAGGCGGAAAGTTTGCAACAGCAGGTATGAGAAAAAATCTTAAAGAATTGTTGGAATTTATAAAAATGACGGTTGTTGCCGGTGAAGGAACAGGAATTTCCATTAATCCGGATGCTTTTGCAACAAATAAAGTTGTATTTACTCAAGAGCAGCTTGATTTGCTTTCCAAACAAGCAGAACAATTCTTATCGGAAATATAAAAGAAGGTAAATAACAGATGTCAAAATTGATAGCATTTGTCGGTAATCCCAATGTCGGCAAATCAGTAATATTTAACAAACTTACCGGTCAATATGCCGTTGTTTCAAACTATGCCGGAACTACAGTTGATGTAACAAGAGGAAACATTAGTATCGGTAATGAACAGTATCAGGTAGTAGATACTCCCGGTACATACTCTTTAATGCCGTTATCGGAAGATGAGCAGGTTACAAGAGATTTAATAATAAAAGAAAAACCTAACATTATAGTACAAGTTTGCGACATGAAAAACATTGAAAGATCGTTACACTTGTTTTGTGAACTTGCATTGTTCAAAATTCCTATGGTGTTGGTTTTAAATATGAGAGATGAAGCATTACAGTCCGGTATTAGAATTAACATAAAAAAACTTACCGAAATTTTAGGTGTTCCGATAACTTGTTGTACTGCAACAACAGGTGATGGTGTAACCGAAATTTTAAAAATTATACCGCAAGCAACGATAAGTAATTTAACAGTTGAATATAAAAACAGTAAAGATATTTTAACAATAGAAAATGTTTTAAAAGATAAATCTTCTATATCTAAAGCATTGGCAGTATATTTGTTATCAGGAGATAAAGATATAAAACAATATGTACCGCAAAAAGTTAAAGATAAAGTTTTTAAGTTGGTATCGGATACCGTTAAAGATGAATATAAAATGTTTGCGGCTCAAATATTTCACGATAACAGCGAAACAATATTGAATATAGTTTCCGAAGTAAAAAAAATAAAGCACAGAAAACATAAAGGTTTTATGGAAAAGTTAGGCAACATTTGTTTGCAACCGTTTTGGGGAACAATAATAATGTTGTTCATAATTTTTATAATGTACGAATTTATAGGAGTGTTTGTTGCAGGGACAGTTGTAGATTGGATACAAACGAAAGTTTTTGAAGAGTTAATAAACCCGTTTATTGCAAACTGTTTTGATTATTTGGGAACAGGCACAGTTGTAAATTTCATAAATGATTTGTTTGTAGGACAATACGGAATTTTTACAATGGCAATTCCTTACGCTTTTGCAATAATATTTCCTATAGTTATTGCCTTCTTTTCGTTTTTCGGAATACTTGAAGATTCCGGATATTTACCGAGACTTTCAGTAATACTTAACAGATTGTTTGCTCTTTTAG
>JAFPUA010000019.1 GCA_017413305.1 Candidatus Ruminimicrobiellum caprinum | reverse complement strand
TCTTTTTTTCTTTTTTCACTTCCGTAGAAGATGCTATTTTTTTACCGTTAATTTCTTTTTTATATTGTCTTTCTTTTACCAAGGATTCTTTATCCGCTTCCAAAACTGTCCACATATCATTATAACATGCCGACATAATATCTCTATCAGCTTTTACATATGTACCGTTTGAAGTATATTCAAATTCATAAAATAATTTTACACTCGTCGAGTTTTTTGAAACTTCTCTTACAAACAATTTAAACTTATCTCTCTGCGGATACTCTCCGTTTTCATCGTATAATGTATCCCAGTTAATACTTGCATGTCCGCCCTTTTGTCCGTTGGAAATACTCGTCCTAATTACAATATTTTTATTATAATACTTGGACAAATTCTTTTCCATTTTATCTGCAACAGTATCAAACGACATATTAAATGTCTTTTCTCTCAGTATTTCTTGAGCACTGACAATGTTAAAAAAGAAAAGCAATGTTGTGGTTAACACAAATATTTTTTTCATTTTTTACCCTTCTTCCAAATTTAATATTTTTACGGACAACTTTATCTTTTTGCTCGCCCTGAAGAGGAGTTGAACCTCCAACCTTATCCTTAGGACGGATCTGCTCTATCCAGTTGAGCTATCAGGGCATCAAACAACAATTAGCAATTATAAATCAACAAATTCGGAACAAAAATATTTAATTTTTGCAAAGCAAAAGGCTCATTGTTAATTTCTAATTCTTTATTTTCTTCTTTTAATATTTCACTATAGAGTAATAGTCGATGTCTTTCAGTTTTTCTCTACCGTTCAAAAATAAAAGTTCTATAACAAACGCGCACCCTGAAACTTTTCCTTTGAGCTTTTTTATCAATTCTATTGCTGCAGAAATTGTTCCTCCCGTAGCAAGCAAATCATCAACTATCAGAACATTATCTTTTTCATTTACGGCATCTTCGTGCATTTCTATTGTAGCTGTACCGTATTCCAACTCATAATTGACAGAAACTGTCTTATACGGAAGTTTCCCTTTTTTTCTTATAGGCACAAAAGGAACATTTAATTTCTGTGCTACAGAAATTCCAAACAAAAAACCTCTTGCTTCAAGCCCTGCAACTTTTGTTATATTTTTATCTTTAAAATTTTTTATAAAATCATCTATAATTTCATTATATAGTTTTATATCCGAAAGAATGGGAGTAATATCTTTAAAAATAACCCCTTTCTGAGGAAAATCAGGAATATCTCTAACGGAATTTATAACAGAATCTTTTAATTCCACATTTTTCTCCTATCCGTCTTTCTCCTGTTTTCAAAAGAAGGATCTGCATTTTGTCTTCTATCCGGTCTTGTACCACGCTGATCCAACAGCAAAGAATCCGCCGTCTTAGCATCAACATATTTCAATTTCAAAAATACATATTTTAATCTCTGAAGAGCTTTAAATTCCAACTGGCGCACTCTTTCTTTAGAAACACCGAACTTATTACCGATTTCTTCTAAAGATAAGTTCTGAGTATTATTTATTCCAAAACGCATTTTTATAATTTCAGATTCTCTTTCCGGCAGCATATCTATTGCCTGCTGAACATTTTTTGATGTTCTGATAATTTCCGTAACCGACTCCGGCGTTTTCAACAAACTATCCTTTATATTATCC
>JAFPUA010000138.1 GCA_017413305.1 Candidatus Ruminimicrobiellum caprinum | reverse complement strand
GGCGAAGTTAATGAAGATCAAAAAACATTATCATTGTTGGAAAAAGATGATTACGGTAATTATGAATATATATTCCCTAATACAGCAAATCCGTTAATGGATTTTACAAACATTAAAGAGTTGATTATATGGTACATGGTATCGCAAAATCCAAGTACTGTTGATCCTATTATCAGAAATATGGGCTTACAAGTCCCGGAAACAAAACTATCTATGTTTGATAATGGTGGAGCTTTGGCTAAGGTTAGTAGTCACAGTGCATCATCATTTGGTGAATTGGCAACTATATATACACCTGCATACTATGCTATAAGAAATATATTGTTAAATGCGCAAACAAATAAAGGCGCTAAAGATTTGAAAGCGCAATCACAAGAAAAAATCAGACAGATGACAGGTTTCTATAGAATAATTGCAAAATCTATGGATTATTATGCAAATGTTAAAGGCAGAGGAGATAAAACTCATCTGCAAACTTCATTTGATGAATTGTTGTTTGAATCACCCGCAGAACAATTATTCTCTTATTTACAGATATATAATATAGACTTATTTGATATCTCCGTTAAAGATTTAGAACAGAATATGCCGAATATATATAACAAATTAAGAAGTAAATTTAATAAAGTTGCAAAAAATAACAATGGAAGAGTTAACGCTATTGATATAATAGGTGATGCTTTTGCCGATGAATATAGCAGTTCCAATCAAAATAAACTTAAAAGAGCTATGGAAATAAGTGCAGCTCTTAGAGCAGATAGCAACAGATTTATGTTAAAAGAAATGGAAAATGTTCTTGAAGATAAAGATGTTGTTGAAAACTTAATAAAGGTTGCAAAGGACTTTAAAAAAGAAAATGAAGATGTTTGGAATGATATAGTAGAATACTATAAAATAAAAAATTCCGGTCCTCGTTTTGTTGAAAAAAATCAAAAAGAGAAAGATTTTTCGGATATGTACTCCGTATTGATAATGTTATCAAGTGATTTTAAAGATGATATCCTTAGAGATTCCGAAAAATTCTTTAAGAAAAATAGTAATGGAACATTTGCTAATAAAAATTTAAGAAACCTTTTAGATGAGGCAAAAGTTTTACACGAAAGGAATGAAGTACAAACCGAAGTTATACAACTGTTGGAAGAAGAAGGTATGTATAAAATATATTCACAGTTGGATCCTGTTGCAAAAAAATTGGGAAAAATAGAAGAAGGTTTAAGTGAAGAGGAAAAAGAAGATATTGAAAAGAATAATAAAGACATTATTATCGAGGCAAGCGGCAAATTAGTTTTGCTTATGCAGAATGGTTGGAAATATAAAAATGTAAAGGAATTGAGAGATTATTTAAAATCCTTTGAAGAAAAAACTATAACAGTAGATGATAAAGTAAATTTTGAAAAATCCTTGAGAAAGTCTATCAGAAAGATAACAGGTAATAGTGCAATAAAGAGATTATATCAATCTGATAAAGTTATTGGCGAATATATTAAGGAAAACGGTGCGTTTAGAAAATTAAGACAGTCTATAACTCTTGTATTTTCAAAAACGATGAGTGTGTTCTTCGGAGGGTTTAAATATTTCAATATTAAAACTCCTAAACAAAAAGCGGGTTTCTTTGCATTGACAGCAGCATTTGCAGCTGTTACTGTGTTCTTTGTTGTATTGGCATTTAATCCTGCATTGAGTATCATACCTGCAATTATGGTAGGTGGTATTAAGCTAAGTGCTGCAAATTTGGCTGTTGTATTTGGTATACAAACTTTCTTGTTGCCAAAATATTTAGTAGGAAAAACAGATCAAAAATGGTCAAGATCGTTTATGTCTTCGTTAATTACATTCTTCTCAATATATTGGGGAGGATATTTGGGAGCATTTTTCTTACAAGGTATTATCGCAAATGCAATTTGGACATTGCCGGCAATATTAACGACAGGGCTTTCGTTATTCTTATTCTTGTTTATAGGTTCTATAACATTTGAATCTATATGGCAGGCAGGCGTAGCTATACTTGCACAACAAAAAGCAAAACAAGAAGCCGTTCCTAGGATGGCGAAGTTAAAAGCTTGGCTTGATGGTTTACAAATGTTGTCAGGATTGGGTGCGATAGCCTATTTGCTATCTACTATTTTATCAGCAATACCTTCAGGAGTAAGTTTTGGCGCGGCGTTGTTGGGCGGTATAACTAATCCTGTATTCTTGATAATTTCTGCTATTGTTATATTGTTACCATTTGTTATGAAATTGTTTGGGATAAAATTGGGTACATCATATACAAAAGCCGGTTGGAATAAAGCCATGAGGGAAAGATTTAAAGAGTTTGAAGATGCTGAACGTAATGGAACTCTTTTACCTGATGGCAGAATATGTAAAGATGAAATGATAAGGTTTATTGAACATTGTACTGCGATGTCGATGGAAGAAAGAACTCAATTTATACAAGCTTTGAATGGGGAAAAAGATGATAATGGCAAGTTGATAGAATTCCCTTATCCGGAATCTGACGCAGCAAGAGAACAAATTGTAGAAACAATTAAAAATTTCTCTGCAAGAAAATACCCACAATTTGAGTATGATGCACAACCTACAATGGCTGCCCATGTTATGGCAGGTTCGGGTGAAGATTATAGAAAGAATATTGAATTCTTGTTCCAGGCTGGTTCATGGGATAAAAATACAACAATGATAGGTCACTATGCTGTTGAGTATCCTGAAGGCTGGAGCGCAACATTAGCTAAGAGCAGACAGGAAGTTGAATCTGTAAAAAATATGTTAGAATCTGCAAAGAAAGGCTTAGAAGAATCTAGTGATCAGTATAAAGAAATTGTTGTGTATCTTGGAGAAATAGATGAAATATTAGCTTTTGTTGATTCTTTAAGAAAGACAGAATCTCAAGAAGGCTTGTTAAAGGGTACTGTTGTCAGAATGCCCAATATAAATTCACAAAGAGCAAATAGTTTACTATATAATCATGTATTCTATAATATAGAAAATTTCGTAGGTGAGCTTAAAGCTTATGATGGTCAAGTAATGATCGATTTTGCAAGAGAAATTGCTCAGGCACACTATGCTTATGCAAATGAGTTTGTTGATATAAAATATATCAAAGCATTGGATTTTGTAAATAGCCATTATAATGCCGTAAAATTGGCACAGCAAGACTATGCTGAAATTCTTAAAGTATTAGGTGCTAAGTTCGATAAAAAAGGTGTTTTATCTAATGAGGAAGATGTCGAGAAAAAATTAAACGAACTGTTAAATAAAGGTGATGCTTTTGCTGAAAAGTTAATCTTTGCA
Organism: Candidatus Ruminimicrobiellum caprinum; assembly: GCA_017413305.1. Lineage (GTDB taxonomy): Bacteria > Elusimicrobiota > Endomicrobiia > Endomicrobiales > Endomicrobiaceae > Ruminimicrobiellum > Ruminimicrobiellum caprinum. Next base: position 2,628 of record JAFPUA010000138.1, on the reverse strand, counting down.
GGAATAAATGAGTTTAATAAAGAAAATATTGAACTTATAAAATATTTTGTAGATAAATATGAATATGTGGATCAGAAAGTTAGAACAAAAAATTCATTTACTCTTTTTGAAGGACCTATAACAAATTATATCCAACTTAGTGAAAACGGTATGATCGCAAATGTTGCTGTTGGCAAAATAGGTATGCTTAATGATCTTCGTAAAACTATAGAAAAATCCAAATTTGATGAATTATCTATAGAAGATAAGGATAAACTTATAGTCGAAAAAAAGAAAAATGATGAAGATGGAAAAGAATATGTAACTTATTATGTTAATAGTTTTGCGAAGTCCTTATATGAAGAAATTACATCATGGAAAGGGAAAACTCTTGCGCAGTATTCGAAAGATGTATGCGATTTTAGAGCAAGCCATATAAGAGAATTTAACGATTTTGTAAGGGAAAATAATATAAATCCTGCAAACTGGGAACTTGGTAATGGTTTCATAAGAATGATGGAACAGACAAATGATCTTGTTAACAATTTTGGTATATATTTCCCATGGAAGATTAACACTTTGGATCAACAATGGTTCTGGGGTGGAAAAAATAATAATATGGCGTTTGATGTTGCAGAATTCTCGCAGGTTATGAGCATTCATGATGCTCTTGTAGGTGTAATGTATGGTCAGGAAATTTATGACAGACAGTTTGCAAGTGAATATATGCAGAGAAGAAGAACAGGTGCAATACAGCTTAATCCGACAATGCTTGTTCCTTCCATAGATAAATCTCCTGCAGGTTTTGCTTACGGTTATGCTCAGGACGTTTGGATGAACTCAACGCAGAAAGCGTTGTCAGGTTTGTTGACGTTCTATGGTAAAGGTATAGGCGATTATCATTTCGCAGGTACAGAGATCCATACCGGTGAAGATTCGTTTATGTTTATGTTGGAAAGATCAATGTATAACTTGTCTTCGCGTCATCAAAACCAACTTGAGGAAAATTCAAGTACAGGTATCAGCAAATTTACCGATAAGATAGGTTTTAATAATACAATAAGTTCTGAAAGATTGGAATATAGAACTTTCTTATGGCAAAGACCTGCAGCTTATTCTGGTGGTACTGAAGCAAGATATTTGTGGAATGTTATGTTGTACTTAACGGAAGGTACTGCAAGAAATATTAATTTTGGTGACAGCACATTAGGGTACGATGTTAAAGTTGCTAATTCTATGTTGTGGCAACATTATTTAAATACTCCGTTTGTGGTATTTATGTTAACGATATTCAATGTGTTTATTTACTTCTCGTCATTTGCTCATTTGTTACCGTTCGCTGCATCTGTAGGTATAACATTCTTGTTAATGCAAGGTATTAACTATGGAGGTGCAGTTTTTGCTGCTTCACAAAGTGATGGTATAAATGCGATAGGGTTGACATTAAAGAGAATATTAAAACTCTTGCCTTACTTTAACAGTATGTTTGGAAATTTTGCGGATGCGTTCAAGCAGGGAAAGAAACAACTGTTTAACTTTTTCAAAACATTGAAAAATCAAAATTATCAAACAGATAGTGTAGAAGGTATGATAAGTGCATATCCTAAACAGGTTCAGTTTGGTACGAAAGTATTTTTATGGATGGGAGCATCCATTGCTTTGTTTGGGTTATTAGCAGGACTTTCGTTCCTTGGTTTAACATCATTGTTCTTAGGTAAATTTTTAATATCATTTTTTGTGATAACAATATTTTACTTTGCAGCTGGTGTAGCAAATATGACAGGTCCTAATGCTTACAGAGCGATTGTAAAAGATGGTACTGTTAAGGGAGATAGAGTATGGTCATTCTTTGGCAGAATGTTTTCATCTATTATAACAGCACCATTTATAACATTGGCTTTTGTTGCTGATTTCTTTAAAGTAATGATTACAGGTAAGTCATTTATGGTGGATTTGACAAATAAAAATATTGGAAATAAAGGTTTGTTGGAAAAAGTTTACACTTGGTTTGAACATGGAACGGAAGGTAACTTAAGAAGAACATTATCAAAACAACTTAATCTTGAAACTATACTGAAAGGACTTGAACAGGGTGATAATGCCAGTGCAGAATTGAAAGAAATTAATAAAGTGATTACAGATGCTGGGTACAGTATAGATAATATAAAATCGAGATTATATGGTAAAAAGGGATATCTTATAAGAGAGTTAGAAAGAGCTAATATCTCTTACCGGATAGTTGGTGAAAAAGTAGTTGCTGAAAATGGACACTTTATCTTCAAAATAGAAGAAAATAAACTGGTTATATCTCTAGCTGATAATTCTGCTCGTGTTAGTGAGTTGAGTGAATTAGAAGGAATTGTTGAAAGAATAACAGACGCGGAAAAGAATGAAGTATGGAATGTGGATGATAAAGGTAGAGATGTTTTTGTTAGAGTAGAATATGACTTATCAGAATACTTGGGATCTTCATATGATACTAAAGATGATAATATTAATGAAAATTCCAATAAAATAACAAAAGAGAAATTCGCAATAAAAATATACGAAAAAGAAAAATTAAATAGTAATTCTAAAAAGAGTTGTGTTTACAAAGAAATTCAAATCTTGAAAAAATTAAAACATAAAAACATAGTTAAATTAATCGAG
>JAFPUA010000137.1 GCA_017413305.1 Candidatus Ruminimicrobiellum caprinum | reverse complement strand
TTGATAATTAATGAAAACTCTGTAATTTGAATGAAAGAGTATATGAAAAAAATAATAGCTTTATTTTTATCATTAAGTTTAATTGTTACCCTGTTGCCGGCAGGTGTATTTTCTACGCCGGTATCTGCTGTAAATCCTATCCAAAATCACACAATCAGCGACTATGCTAAAATAACATCTTCAGTTTTTTATGACAGCGATACTACGGTCATAAATATTCAAGATTTGCATAATAACAAAGAAGTTCAAAATAATATCTATAAACTGCTTGAAGCTATCAATAAAAAATATGACAATGTTGAAGTGTATATGGAAGGCGCAAGCGAAGATGTTAACTTTTCAGAACTTTCTTCAGCAGGTATTCAAAATACATCTTTAATGATAGAAAAACTTTTTAAAGATGATAAAATTTCAGGGACGGAATTTTTCGGTTATAAAAATAATAAAATATTAAAGCCTATTGAAGATAAATATGTTTATGACAGAAATATTCGAAATTATTATCAGTTAATATTAAATCAAAAAGAAATTAAAAATCTCCTCTTGCAAGAATACATAGATATAAAAAATCTTGATAAATATCTTACCAAAGAACAGAAAGAAATAGTAAATCTGTACAACAAATATTTAAATAACAAAGTTTCTCGTGAAAAATTCTGTAAAGTTTTGTATAGATATATGAAGAAACTGAATATTTCCGACTGGAGATACCCTAATTCTAAATTGTATCATGATATAACAAAAGCAAATAGAAAAATAGATAAGCAAAAGGTTCAAGCGCAACTGCAGTCGGCAATGACAGACCTAAAAGCAAGTTTAAATTATCAAGATTATGTTAAATTATTAAAAGATTCCGATAATTTATCTGACACAAATTTTGTCTTTTCTTTTCTTTCTGTAAATGTCAGTAAAGAAAATAAATTAAAATATCCCGAATTATTTAAGTTTATAAAAACAAAAGAACTTCTGTCATTAATAAATCCGCTTGATTTGGTAAGGGAAGATAGAGAAAAAGTTGAAGATATTTTGTTTACGCAAAGCACAACAGTTACAAATAAAGAAACGGTATTTTTAAATTTATTTTTTCAGGTATACAAAAAACTTCTTTTGGCAAGTATATCCGCGGAAGAATATGAATACTATAAACAGAATTATGAATATTTTTCTAAAGTTTATTCGAAATATTTAAATGGCAATTTGATAAAATTATCTTATTACAGACAGATCGCACAAGAGTTTAATGAACTAAATATAAAAAGAAATCAAATTTTTATAAATAAGCTCGATATCAACAATGATGGTATCAAAAGAGTAAAAGTATTGGTTTCCGGCGGTTTTCATACGGAAGGCTTAAACGAATTTTTAGATAAAAATAAAATTTCACACATTACGCTTACGCCGAATATAAAAAAAGATGATGTTTCTTATCAACAACAATATTTAAATTCTATCGTTAAACAGGCAGAGGCAGACTTTAATGCCATATCAAAAGAACCTTGGATAAAAGACAAGTATCCGGCATTACATATACTGGCGTTAATAAAGCAAGGATGTAAAGATTTTAACAGAATTAAAAAAGAAAAATCTTCGCAAGAAGCTGCAGAAAGTGTAAATAATCATATAAACGGTCATATAAAAAACGATTATTCTTTACAAGATACGGTAAAATTTAAACTAAATGAAGATGGTTTTGCGTATGTAACAATCGGTAGAGAAGGCTTTGCGGAAACATTTGTACTTGATTTCCGTTCAACCGATGTTTTGTTTTCAGATGATACAATTGTAACAACGCTTGCGAAAAATGTTAAGCTGATGATAAGAAAAATCCTTTCCGATAACAACATAAGGATGGCTGCAGGTATTCCGCTGAAAGAGCAAGGCGGTACTAAGGAAAAATCTTATCTTTTAGAAGAGTATAGAGCTTTTATGGAACACAATATACTTTTTTCAGACTTTGCAAATGTTATCATAAAAAGTCTTTTTAAAAGAGTTCCGTATATAAATAAAGAACAGCTTGAGAATAATAGAGTTTATAAAGTTTTTAATGAAATAATGAATAGTATAGGAAGAGATTTTGAAGGTTGT
>JAFPUA010000136.1 GCA_017413305.1 Candidatus Ruminimicrobiellum caprinum | reverse complement strand
TTGGTATATGATTTTTCCGATATAGGAAAAGGAAAAGCTGAATTAATGCAACAGACACAATATCAATTTGTTATAGAACCATTGTTTTCCATAAATGATAATTTGGAACAACAGCTAACAGCATTTTATGTTAGCCATATGGGTATGAAAATAGAAAAAATAATAAGTCTTCCAAACGACATAGAGTTTAAATCTATACCGAAACTTCGTAAATATAAATGTATATACAAAATAAACAATACAAATTATAAATCAATTTCTGCAGGAGGATATCATACGATAGGATTAAAATCAAATGGAACTGTTATTGCTTGCGGGAATAATGATAATGGACAATGCGATGTGTCAAAATGGAAAGATATAATATCCATATCTGCCGGTAACTGTCATACGGTAGGACTTAAAAAAGATGGAACAGTAGTTGCTTGCGGTAATAATTATTATGGTCAATGTAATGTTGCAAAGTGGGAAAACATAATTGCCATTTCTGCAGGGAAAGAACATACTGTTGGTTTACAAGAAGATGGAACGGTTATTGCTATAGGTAACAATGTTTTTGGACAATGTGATGTAAAAAAATGGAAGAATATTGTTGCAATATCTGCAGGTGCTAACCATACGGTAGGTTTAAAAGAAGATGGTACCGTTGTTGCAGTAGGTTATAATAAGAATAGACAATGTAATGTTCAAGATTGGAGAGGTATTATTGAAATTTCTGCAGGGGAATATCATACTTTAGGATTGATGAAAAACAAGACCGTTGTTGCTATCGGTAGTAATGATAGTTGGCAATGTAATATAGCAAAAAGAGAACATATAATTGCAATATCAGCTGCGGAAGATCATTCCGTAGGTTTAAAAGAAAACGGAGACGTTGTTGCTACCGGTATTAATAATTACGGACAATGTAATGTTGATCCTTGGGGAAATATAATAGAAGTTTCCGCAGGATTAAATTTTACAATCGGCTTAAGAAAAAATGGTACAGTTATTGCTGTTGGAAACAAATATTACGATCAATGCGATATTGAAGATTGGAAACTCTTTGAATAATGATAAAATTTGTACAAAATAAAAAAAATAGGGAGATTTTTTTCTCCCTATTTTTTTTGTTTTAATTTATTAATTATTTTGTTAAATAAGCATGAATGTTTTTTGCAGCTTGTTTACCCATACCCATAGCTTGAATAACAGTACTTCCACCTGCTATATCACCACCTGCAAAAATTCCTTCTCTTGTTGTCATAAATTTATCATCAACTATAAGATGTCCTTTCTTATCTGTTTGTAATCCTTTTGTTAAAGATGGTAATATAGGGTTAGGATTTAATCCCAATGCAAGTATAACCAAATCTGTTTCTATTATAAAGTTAGAACCTTCTATTTCCACAGGTTTTCTTCTTCCTGAAGCATCGGGTTCTGTTAATTGCATTTTTACACACTCTACAGCTTTAACAAAACCTTTATCATCGGAAATAAATTTTTTAGGAGCAGTTAATTCTATAAACTCAATACCTTCTTCCAAAGCATGTTTTCTTTCTTCAAGTCTTGCAGGCATTTCGTTTTGTGTTCTTCTATATAATAATTTTACGGATTCTGCACCGATTCTTTTTGCGGTTCTTACCGAATCCATTGCTGTATTTCCGCAACCTATAACAACTACATTT
>JAFPUA010000135.1 GCA_017413305.1 Candidatus Ruminimicrobiellum caprinum | reverse complement strand
GGATGATAATAGAAATTCTTTGCAGAAGCCTTCATATCTTTTATCGTCGGAAAAAGAATATTAAGTATTCCTAAGTCGTCCATTATTGCAAGATATTTTGCCGAGTTATTGCAATTCAATATTCTAAAAAATTCAGTTTTAATTCTTTCTTTTGCAATATTCGCAAGAGTAGGAACTGTTTTCTTCATTAATTTTATAGTTTCTGCAGATATTGTAAAATTGTATTCACTTGCAATTCTAAAAGCTCTTAAAATTCTTAAAGGATCCTGCAAGAAAATATCTTTTGAAACAGCGTGAATTCTTTTTGTTTTTAAATCTTTTGTGCCGTTAAAGTTATCTATTAAATTCTTTTTTAGATTATCAAATTTATTAATATCTACGGCAAGGGCATTTATTGTAAAATCTCTCTGTCTTAAATCTTGTTCTATATTTTTCCCCTGCATAAGAGAAATGTCGATATATTTTAGATCAGGATTGTCGAATACAGCAACTCTATAAATTTGCATATCTTCATGCAAAACAAAAGAGTTACCTTTTATTATGTTGGCAAGTTTACGGGAAAAACTTCCTGCATTTTTAGATACAACCAAATCAACATCAAGAGATTTTTTCTTTAATAAAAGATCTCTTAAATATCCGCCTACTATATAAACATCAGTTTTAGTAGATTGAGCTAATTTAATTATTTCTAAAAATTCTTTAAGCATTTGTTTCTTCTTTTTTATTTAATTGTTGCATATTATACTAAATTTCCGGCTTTAAGTGCCAGTATTTTATCGGATATTTTTAAAGCCGCAGGAATATCATGTGTTATAAATATAAGGTTTGTTTTTTTGTTTTTCTTTATTTTATTGAAAATTTCCAATACTAAATTTTGATTTATTACATCAAGTGAAGAGAATGGTTCATCTGCAAATAAAATTTTTGGTTCTCTAAGCAAGGCTCTTGCAATAGCGAGTCTTTGTCTTTGCCCGCCGGAAAATTGGTGCGGGTATTTTTTAAAAATATCGTCATTGATATCTACAAGTTGTAATTTTTCCATAATAATATCTTTTTTATTTTTAATATTTTTATCTACTGCTTCAAGCAGAGAATATCCAATTGTCAGTTTAGGATTAAAAGATGAATACGGATTTTGAAATATCATTTGCACGGTTTTAGAAAACTCTGCTTTTGTATAATCTAAAATATTTTTACCGTTTATTTCTATAGTGCCGGAATCAAACGGAATTAAGCGACAAATTATTTTGGCAAGAGTAGTTTTACCAGAGCCGCTTTCACCGACAATAGACAAAACTTCATTTTCTTTTAATTCAAAAGAGATGTTATTAAGAGCAACAAATTTTTTTTGTTTCTCAAAAAAAGATGAATTTAAATTATAAGTTTTAAATAGTTTTTTTACTTTTAACATGGTTATTCAAGTACTGCATTTAATAAAAGTTTAGTATATTCATGCTTCGGCTTATTAAATATTTCTTCAGTATTTGCCTGCTCTACAAGTTCTCCTTGATACATTACGGCAATTCTATTACAATATTTTTTTGCAATTGAAATATTGTGGGTTATTATTATCATGGTTAAATTCAGTTCTTTCTTTAATTCTGCAAACAAATCCAATATCTGTTGTTGAACATCAGCATCAAGACCGGAAGTAGGTTCATCTGCGATAAGAAGTTTAGGATTATTTATTATTGCCATGGCAATCAAAATTCTTTGTTTCTGTCCGCCTGAAAGCTGGTGCGGATAAGAATTATAGATTCTATCAAAATCATCAAGTTTAACTTTTTTAAAAATGTCTTGTACTCTTTTTATTTTTTCTTCTTTTGTTAAGTTGTTATTATAAACTTCCAATGCCTCAAGAACTTGTTTGCCGACTTTAATAACAGGATTTAAGTAAGAGTGAGGATCTTGCAAAACTATGGAAATATCTTTACCTCTGATTTTAGATATGTTTGAAGATATATCTTTTCCGCAGAATTCTATGTTCCCGTGAGAAATTTTGCCGTTATCTATTGAAATAAGCCCCATTAAAGACAATGCAAGAGTACTTTTTCCCGAGCCTGACTGCCCGACAATTGCAAAAGAATCCCCCTCGTTGATATCAAGATTAATATTTCTTAAAACTTCAACGAATTCTGAATTAACAATATAACCTGCAGATAGATTTTTTATCGACAATATGTTCATTTTTCCTCTTTTGGGTCAAAGGCATCTCTGACAGCTTCGCCAACCAGATTAAACGATAACACAGTAATAAGTATTGCCAAGCCCGGAAAAACAGAAAGCCACCATGCTACATAAATATAATCTTTCCCCGATGTTAAAATTTGTCCCCAAGAGGGCATAGGCGGTTGAACACCTAAACCTAAAAAAGAAAGGGCAGATTCCGTTAAAATAGCTCCTCCTATAGCAAGAGAAGAATATACCATCAAAGGCGAAACAATGTTAGGCAGAATATGTACAAAGAAAATTTTGATATTATTTACTGCCATCATTTTTGCAACAAGAATAAATTCTCTTTCTTTTAAAGATAAGACCTCCGCTCTTACTAATCGTGCTAAACCCGGCCAAGATGTAAAACCTATAACTATCATAACATTATAAATATTAGGCT
>JAFPUA010000134.1 GCA_017413305.1 Candidatus Ruminimicrobiellum caprinum | reverse complement strand
GGTCAATAATGTGTATGTTGCTGTGGTCGAGCTTAATGAATTTTTCTGCAGAAATACTTTTGATTTCTACCGTGTTTTTATTCATGCACTCTCCTTTTTTTTATTGTCTTTGCCGTTAATTGCTCATTGCTAACTGCTAATTATTATTGCATACCGGACAACCTTCAACTTTTTCCGGTAATTTTACTTTTCTGAATTCTGCTTTAAGTCCATCGTAAGTAAGCAGATACCCTGTTAATAGTTCTCCGATATTCAATAAATATTTTACTGCTTCTACAGCCTGCAGCGTTCCTATTACCCCTGCAACAGCACCTAAAATTCCTGCTTGTCTGCAAGATTGTACACAATCTTCCTGTGGCGGTTCTTTAAATACACACCTGTAACAAACGCTTTTTCCCGGAACATATGTCATTAGCTGTCCGCCGAATCCTACAACGCCTGCATGACAAAAAGCTTTTTTATTAAGAACACATATATCGTTTATCAAAAATTTTGATTCAAAATTATCTACTGCATCAATAACAAAATCGTAATCTTTTATAATATCTTTTATATTTTCTTCCGTTACAAAATCGTTATAAATATTTACTGTTACATCGGGGTTAAGTCTGTTTATTGTTTCTTTTGCAGAAGCAGTTTTATCCGTTCCGAGTTTGTCGGTAGAATGGATAATTTGTCTTTGTAAATTTGAAAGAGCAACTTTATCTTTATCTGCAATGCCTATCGTTCCTACTCCTGCTGCAGCTAAATACATTGCCGCAGGTGAGCCAAGCCCTCCTGCACCGATAATTAAAACTTTTGATGATAACAGTTTTTTCTGTCCGTCAAAACCAATATCTTTTAACAAAATATGTCGCGAATATCTTTCCAACTGTTCATTGTTCATATCTTTAAAATTGCCTTGCAATTTTTCAGCTTATAGTTTTTGATATTTTTATACTATAGATTCCCGCCCAACTGCTCCGCAGGAAAAACAGACTAACTAAAACCGCGAAGCGGTGTCATCCCCGAGTGTCCCTGTCGGGGGATCTATGGTTATTCGTCCGTAGGACACATTAAACTTTCAGCTGTAAGCTGTCAGCTTATTTTTGCTGATCTTCTGTAGTCTTTTCTTCTTCCGGCTTTTTTGCTGCTTCGTCGGCATAGTTCATCTGCAAGTTTGAAATGGTATCTTCCAATAGTTTTTCTTCAACATTTGTTAAATTGCCTTTCATTTTCTCTTTTAACATCGAAAGCATTTCTATAGTAACTTGCGCCGATTTTAAATCTTTATTTATTTTTCCGTCCACTTGGCTTGGCATTTTCCCTAATTGCTGCCAGCATGCGGACGCAAACATTGAAATTAAACTAAATAAGTGCTGATTTAAATCTTTTGGGTCCATCGTTACCTCTATTTGAAAAATTTATCTACCGTCTGTTGAATTCTTTTTAACACTTCTTCTTTTCCCATAACTTCCATCATATGGAACAAGCTTGGTCCCTGCGTTCTTCCCGAAATAGCAACTCTTATCGGATGGAACACTTTCCCGTTGCTGTATCCTAACTCTACAGCTAAATCTCTTGCATACTGTTCAAGAGCTTCAGGCGAAAAATCAGACTGGTTAGGTAATCTTTTTAAACACTCGTTCAAAACAACCTGAGAGCTCTCTTTCTTTGTTTCCGACAACAAAACTTTTGCTACAGCTTGTTCATCGTAAACTAATTCTTTAAAAAAGAAATCCACTAAGCCGGGAATATCTTTCAATAATTTAATTTTTTCATGTTCCAAAGAGATTGCTTTTTTCAGCAAATCTCTATCCCAACCTTCAATCAAACTGTCTTGTTTGGTCCACTCTATCCAGTCGATAAAAAGATCATATACTTCTTCTGCAGACTTATTTCTGATATACTCGCCGTTCATCCACAAAAGTTTCGACGGGTCAAATGTAGCAGGGCTGGAATTGCATCTGTCTAAAGAAAAATTTTCTACCAAACTGTCGCCGAAAAACAACTGCCTGCTGTCTTCCGTTGACCAACCCAACAATGCTAAATAATTTATCAATGCATCCTGCAAATATCCTTCTTTTCTGTATTCAAGAACTGAAGTGTGTCCGTGTCTTTTTGAAAGTCTTGCACCGTCGGAACCAAGTATCATTGAAAGATGTGCAAAAGTCGGCGGTTCCCAACCGAGAGCTTTAAATAAGTGTATCTGTCTTGGCGTGTTGGAAATATGGTCGTCGCCTCTTATAACATGCGTCATTTCCATTAAATGATCGTCAATAACACAAGCGAAGTTGTATGTTGGAACTCCGTTTGCTTTCATAAGGACGAAATCGTCAAGCAACGCATTTTCAAAAGTTACATGGCCTCTAACGATATCGTCAAATTCAATCTTGCCTTCCTTCGGCATTTTGAATCTTATAACTGCAGTTCTTCCCTGCTTTTCGTATTCTTCCTGCTGCTCCTTTGTCAAGTTTGCACAGTGTCCGTTATATTTTGGAGGCTGTTTTGCCAGTCTTGCCTGCTCTCTCATTTTTTCTACTTCTTCGGGAGTGCAGTAGCACTTATAAGCATAGCCCTTTTCCAAAAGAAAGTCAATATATTTTTGATAAATGCCCTGTTCTTTTCTTTTCATCTGATAATACGGGGCATACTTTTCAGGTTCATTTCCCGGACCTTCGTCCCAGTTAAGCTTTAACCATTTCATTGCGTTAATGATTATTTGTGTCGACGCATCTGTTGATCTTGCTTCGTCGGTATCTTCTATTCTTAAAATAAAAGTTCCTTTCTCTTTTCTTGCGTAAAGCCAGTTAAATAATGCTGTTCTTACACCGCCGATGTGTAAATCTCCCGTTGGTGAAGGAGCAAATCTTACTCTAATTCCCATAGATAAATCTCCTCTATATCGATTTTATTATATTTTTTGTTTGCCACATAATTATATAATTTTTACAAAAACTTTACAACAATATATTGGCTGTAATCAAAAATTTTATACTTTATAAAAAAATAAAAAATACAAAAAATATTTGACTATCAAAATATTTTTTTGTAAAATATGCGCTCAAAATCAAAGAGTGTCTCCGTAGCTCAATTGGATAGAGCAACTGCCTTCTAAGCAGTAGGTTACGTGTTCAACTCACGTCGGAGACGCTTAAAAATTGTAAAAGTTTTCGTTAAGTTGTTCTTTCAGTTTGTATTGTTATGTAATGTAGCAAACAAGAGAAAAATTTAAAGTTTGCAGACGAACTGAAGAAATTTTAAGTTGCGGTGTATGTAAGTGTGCATAGCACTGATACATAAGACTTAAAATTTCGAAAGTGTAGTCCAAAATTTAAATTTTTATCGTCACTAAAAGTAGCCTTATTATAAATAAGTGGTGGATGTAGCTCAGCTGGTTAGAGCGTCGCTCTGTGGAAGCGAAGGTCGCGGGTTCAAATCTCGTCATCCACCCTTTTCCGAGAAGCCTAAACCATTACTGGTATTAATATTCCCAAATTTATTTTTTGCTGAAGCAAACATATTGAAAGGTAGTCTGTAAGTTGGTATTATCTCATTATCTTTTGTTAATGTTGCTTTATGT
>JAFPUA010000133.1 GCA_017413305.1 Candidatus Ruminimicrobiellum caprinum | reverse complement strand
CATCTCTCATATGTTTAACGGGAATCATTTGAATTTTCTTTTTTACATTTTCCGGAATATCAACTAAATCCTTTTTATTCCCGTCGGGAAAAAGAACCATATCTATTCCTTCTCTATATGCTGCAAGAACTTTTTCCTTTAAACCGCCAATTGTTAAAGCCCTGCCTCTTAATGTAATTTCACCTGTCATAGCAAGTTTTTTTCTGACAGGTTTATTCATACAGACGGAAGCTAAAGCTGTAGCCATTGCAAGCCCTGCACTGGGACCATCTTTAGGAACAGCACCTTCCGGAACATGCACATGAAAGTCCGTATTTTTAAACATATCTTCGTCAATTTTTAACTGTTTGGCAGACGATTTTACATATGTAAACGCAGCCTGAACGGACTCTTTCATTACATCGCCAAGTTGACCGGTTAAGTTGAGAATGCCTTTACCTTTCATTTTATTAACTTCTATGGTAAGAGTTTCCCCGCCAACCTCTGTCCAAGCAAGACCCGTAACTACACCTACATCATTTTCAGAAATTTTTTCTCTTTCAAAATGAGGAACACCTAAATATTTTTCAATATTTTTAGCAGAAATTTTAACCGTATTTTTCTTTTCAAGTGCCAACTCTTTTGCAGATTTTCTGCACAGGTTTGCTATTTCTCTGTTTAAGTTTCTAACACCAGCTTCACGAGTATAACTTGCGATAACTTCGTTTATTGCACTGTCGTCAATTGCAATTTCGCCATCTTTTAAACCATGATCTGCCATTTGTTTCTTGAGAAGAAATTTCTTAGCGATAAGAAGTTTTTCTTCATCTGTATAGCCTGAAAACCTGATTATTTCCAGCCTGTCAAGCAATGTGTTAGGAATATTGTTTAAAGTATTTGCCGTAGTAATAAACATAACATCGGACAAATCGTAATCTACATCAAGATAATGATCGCCGAAAGCATAATTCTGTTCCGGATCAAGCACTTCCAAAAGTGCCGCCGACGGATCACCTCTCCAGTCACTACCCATTTTATCTATTTCGTCAAGAATAAATACGGGGTTTGAAGAACCTGCCTTTTTCATAGACTGAATAATTTTGCCCGGCATAGAACCAATATAAGTTCTTCTATGTCCGCGAATTTCTGCTTCGTCACGAACACCGCCCATAGAAATTCTAACGAAGTTTCTACCTAAACTTCTGGCAACTGATTTTGCAATAGAAGTTTTACCTACGCCCGGAGGACCGACAAAACATAAAATAGGTCCTTTAATTTTTTTAACTCTGGAAAGAACAGCTAAATATTCTATAATTCTTTCTTTTACTTTATCCAAACCATAATGGTCTTCATCAAGAATTTCTTTTGCACGAATTAAGTCAAGATTATCTTTTGTAAGATTTTTCCAAGGAAGATCTAAGAGCCATTCTATATAAGTTCTGATAACGCTTGCTTCCGGAGATTGTGCCATCATTTTTTCCATTCTGGCAAGCTCTTTCTCGGCAGTTTCGCGTGCTTCTTGGCTCATGGAACTGGCTTTAATTTTTTCTCTTAATTCATCAATTTCTTTAGTATTTTCGTCTTTCTGTTTTAACTCTTTCTGTATGGCTTTCATCTGTTCGTTAAGATAGTATTCTTTTTGATTTTTTTCTATCTGTGAGCGAACTCTTGTTTGAATTCTTCTTTCAATATTTAATATTTCTATTTCTGCATTTAAAATTTCTATTATTTTATTTAATCTTTTCAGAGGATTTATTTCTTCCAAAATCATCTGTTTTTCATTATTCTTTATCGATATGTGTGCCGCTATAGTATCTGCAAGTTTGGAAGGATCCTGTATGTTGGAAACAGATATCGATATATCCATCGGCATTCTGGGATTAAGACGGACATATTGTTCAAAAAGTGCAATTATTCTACGCATAACCGCTTCAACTTCCGGAGTTTGTTCTATATCTTCTTTAAAAATGTTTAGACCGACTTCTATATAGCCTTTATCGCTAAGCTTAAATTCTGTCCATTCTGCTCTTGCAACACATTCTATAAGTATTTTTAAAGTTCCGTCCGGCATTTTAAGCATCTGCAAAACTTCGCACACTGAACCTATATGAAAAATATCGTCAGGAGTAGGATCCTCTATTTGAAGATTTTTCTGAGTAGCAATAAAAATGTATCTATTGGTAGTCATTGCTTCTTCAAGGGCTCTGATAGATTTATCTCTTCCGACTGCTAAAGGAAGGACCATCGCCGGAAAAAGAACTACATCCCTTACCGGAAGCATTGGTAAAACTTTTGGAATGTTACTTACTTTATTTTGTGTTTCGTTCATACAATCTCCCTCCCTTATTTTAGGCGGATTTGTACACAAATTGCGGTTTTGTTTTGTTTTTTATTGTATCTGCAGTTACAATACACTGCTTTAAAATATTTTCGTTAAAAGTCTCAAACATTGTTTCATTAAGAATTTCTTCTATCATGGAACGCAAACCCCTTGCACCGGATTTTCTGTTTATTGCGATTGAAGCTATTTCCCTTAAAGCTTCATCTTCAAAAACTAAGTCGATGCCTTCCATCTCAAACATTTTTTTATACTGTTTTACTATGGAATTTTTGGGTTCCGTTAAAATATGAACTAAATCGTCTACTGAAAGATGTTCCAAAGTTGACACTACAGGAAGCCTGCCGACAAGTTCCGGTATTAAACCGTACTTTATTAAATCTCTTGCATCAACTTGTGCAAACATTTTATCTTTATTGATGAGTTTATCTTCTTTTGACTCTTCTTTTATTGTGTCAAAACCGATAACTTTTTTGTTAAGTCTTGATTCTATTATTTTTTCAAGTCCGTCAAAAGCTCCGCCGCAAATAAACAAAATATTTGTGGTATTAACTTTTATATTTTCCTGCTGAGGATGCTTTCTTCCGCCCTGCGGAGGAACATCGGAAATTGTTCCTTCTATTATCTTTAAAAGTGCCTGCTGAACACCTTCGCCGGAAACATCTCTTGTTATAGATTTATTTTCCGACTTTCTTGCAATTTTATCTATTTCATCTATATAAACAATTCCCGTTTCTGCTCTTTTAACATCATATTTACAATTCTGTAAAAGACGCGTAAGAATATTTTCTACATCGTCGCCGACATAGCCTGCTTCCGTAAGCGTAGTAGCATCAGCTATTGCAAAAGGAACATCAAGCATTTTTGCCAAAGTCTGTGCAAGAAGAGTTTTTCCTGTACCTGTAGGGCCTAACAATAAAATATTGGATTTTTGTAATTCTACATCATTTTCCAAGTTGATATTTGTTTGAATTCTTTTGTAATGGTTATAAACGGCAACAGAAAGAACTTTCTTTGCGTTGTCTTGACCGACAACATAACTATCTAAAAATTTCTTTATATCTCTGGGTTTGGGAACAGGTTTTATTATAGGTTTTGCAGGTGCCTGCTGTTCCTGTTCTTTTTTTTCAAAGCTGTTTAATATATCGTTAGAACGCTTGATGCAATCTGAACAAATTATTGCTCCGCCGCCACCGATAAACTTCTTACCGGCAGTTCTGGGCTTACCGCAAAAAAGGCATTTCTGCTCTGTAAACTTGTTGTTGTTATTATCGTTATCGTTTGCCATTTTATTTTTTCCCTGAAACAATTACTTCATCAATTATTCCGTACTCTTTTGCTTCTTGTGCTGACATATAATAGTTTCTTTCAGTGTCTGCAATTATTTTATCTTTAGGCTGTCCCGTATGAGCTGCTAAAATATCTGCAAGTTTACTCTTAGTAAGGATAAGTTCTTTTGCTTCCAAATCTATGTCTGTAACTTGTCCGGAAATTCCCCCGCCGTAAATTAACGGCTGATGAATCATTATTCTGGAATGTTCAAGAGCATATCTTTTACCTTTGCTGCCTGCAGCAAGAAGAACTGCACCAAAAGACATTGCCATACCCATACATATAGTGGTAATAGGGCTTTTAATATATTGCATAGTATCATAAACTGCCAAACCCGCAGTTACCATACCTCCGGGAGAGTTTATATACAAATTAATATCTTTAGTATTGTCTTCAGCATCTAAGTACAGAAGCTGTGCAATTAAGGCATTTGCAGAATCCGTCGTAACGGCACCTTCTGCTCCGCCTACAAAAATAACTCTATCTTTTAAAAGTCTTGAATATATATCATAACCAACTGAACCGTTGGCACTTCTGTCGATTACTGTAGGAATAAAATTCGGCACTATATTTCTCCTATTTCGTAGTTTCTGTTATTTTAGCATTGTCGGTTAAAAACTTAAATATTTTTTCTTCTTTCATAGATGAAGAAATATTTTCAAGATTTTCTTTAAAATAATTTTCTACATCTTCTTTTCTCTGAGGATTGGAATCAATCATTTTCTGTTTTTCTGCATCCAAATCTTCTTTTGTTACTTCTAATTTTTCAATACTGCAAATAGAATTTAAAATATAAGCAAGACGAACATTCTTTTCTGCTTCTTCAGCATATTTTGCTTCTGAAGATTCTACTTGTTTTTTAATAAAATCTTCGTTTGCACCTTGGCTCTTCATATAATCCGACATTCTTTTTATCAAATAATTTTTCTGATTTGCAACAACGGATTCGGGAACATCAAATTTATTTGTTTTCAAAAGATGTTCAACAATTTGTCTTTCCATATCAGAATTCTGGCGTCTTACTTCTTCAGCTTCCAAAGATTCTTTAATTCTCTTTTTTAAATCTTCAAGATTTTCAAGACCTATATCTTTTGCTAAATCATCATTAAGTTCAGGAAGTTTTTTGTTCTTTACTTCTTCAATTGTTGTTTTAAACAAAACTTTTTTTCCGGCAAGTTCTTTATTTAAATAATCTTTAGGATATTCGATTTCGATATCTTTTGTTTCGCCTTTCTTAGCATTAACAAGACCGTCTTTGAAGCCCTGCAATGTGTTAGGCGCTGACAAATCTATCATAAATTCTTTAGCTTTTATTTTCTCTACTGCTTTGCCGTCCATAAAACCTTCATAACTTACAATAGCAAAACTATCTTTTTTTACAACACCATCTTCTGCAACAACAAGACTTGCGTTTCTGTCACGAAGAACTTCAACCTCAGCATTTATTTTTTCATCAGTAATTTTGTTTATTTCTTTATTTATTTTTATCTCTTTATAATCTTTTGCGGTAACTTCGGGCTGGCATTCCGCTTTAAAAGAATATTTCAAATCTTTACCGAAATCATAATCGATATTCGTAATCACAGGCATTGTTAAAGGAACAAATTTTTCCTGTTCCAAAACATTAAAAACTGTTTTCTGAATAAGATTTTCAATTAATTTTTCCCTTGCAAGATCGGAATAATTTTTCTTTACCATATCCATCGGCACTTTACCTGCTCTGAAACCTGCAATTTTTGCCGATGACTGAATGTTTTTATAAACATTGTTCAATTCCGGCTCTGTCTGAGCGGAAGCAATTTCTACTTCCATAGATATTGAACATGGTTTCTTTTCCAAAACTTTTGATTTAAATTCATACTTTGCTGCACACATTTGATTCTCTCCATATATTTTATTTTTTATTATTACACCAAAATGCGGATAGAGGGACTTGAACCCCCACACCTTACGGTATATGGTCCTAAGCCATACGCGTCTGCCAATTCCGCCATATCCGCATTGTATAAAGATTAATTATTATAACATTTTAATTGGGAGATAGTCAACAAAAAATTGCTCTGCAAATTTTTTGCTAAAAAAGTGAAAGAGTGAAATGATAAAGCCTATGCAGATGCAAGAACAGAGCGAAGACCTGCCAAAGTATCACTATTAATAAACTCAATGTTTGATGGGTCTATAGGAGCTATATTCTTGTCAGCGTATATAGGAATGAGATCAAGAATTGCAAAAATTGCATCGGGATCAGACTGTTCCAGTGCAAGAGGTGCGAAACGAGAAAGAAGTTCGTTAAGAGATTTATATACTCCGGCAGGTGTCATACCAAGAACCTCTTGTTTAAAAGCCGATACTTCAACAATGATGTCCCAAGTAGAACGGTCATAACGCACACCTGAAGCAGACTTTTTATTATAGCTCGGAACAACAGACTTATAAAGTGCTTGTGCAAGAAGAACTTCCAGTTTATGGTCACGCAAACCATGTTTGACATTTTGTTGTCTTAAATAGTTTACTGCTAAAATTCTTTTAAGTATTTCTTCCGTAAACACAACTTTTTCCGAATCTTTCAATGTATTATAGTAAATAGAAATCTGTGAGGACGGTTCCAAATAAGTTGATAAAAGTTCAAACTTTTCTTCATCATCGGAATTTATAATATCGGAAATTATATCCTGTGAAATTTCAGGAATCTGATTAAAATCAAAGTTCGTGGCCGCCTGTCTGACAAAATCTATTTTTCTGTCTGCCATTATTCTTCTGATATTAATTGCAGAATTTAAAAATGTAAATATTCCGGAAGTTTCATCAATTTCATCTTTAAAATCACTTATTTTTAATACAGATATACTGCCGTCAAAAGACCCTATATCGCTTAATTTAGAAACAATTTTTATTCTTGTTTTTGTCACAGATACAGCATCAAAATATGTGCCGTTAGCAACATAATTAAATATTCCATAATCAAAATATTTATTCAGGTCAGTATTTTTGGAATCATCTTCAAACACAACACAAATTTCTTTATTTTCATCTTTCAGTTTTTTAATAATTTTTCTGAACTCAATTTTTTTTTCATACACATCGCCTTCAAGAGAATTTATAAAGTTGTCGATGCAAGAGCTTGTAAATAAAATTTTAGCTTCCGTTCCCAATGTTTCAGCCCTTACAAAAGCATTCACTGTTGAAACAATATTTCCGTCAACAACATATGCATCATCATTGATAAACACTGCAATATTTTGGTTTATTGTTACGGCATCAACTTTTTTGTTTGCCACCAAAGCAGCTTCTTTTTTATAATCGATATATTCTCCTGTTTTTACAACATTTGCCCCAACGATAATATGTCCGGATTGCGAATAAGATACTTCCCTGTCAGGATTTACCATATCAATCTGAATAAAATCATTTTTAAATCTTAATCCGAAATGTCTTATAAGGTAAGGATTTTTTTGGAATTCGTCTACAAGCGTTTCCGGAGCAGCATCTTTCGCATAAAGCACTAATATTTCTCGATACTCACCTAAAAATAAATCTGCTTTTTCTCCATTTTTATTTAATACACTTCCAACATTTCTAAAATTAAAATCTTTAGCATTTTCCGGGACATCGGTAATTATATAAGTTGTGCGATTATATTCAACATCCGAATAAACGCTTGGAAAAGGTGTTGCCATAGAAGGAATCACTTTGGGGTTTTTCTCAGAAATAAATATTGTTCCATCCTCATTAAAAGATACTCTTTCTTTACCATATTCTTTTATCGCCTCTTCTAAGCCGGAAGCTTTAATAAATCTAAAGTCCATAATGGCATGTATCGTAACATTTGTAAAAAGAGCCAACAATCTTGTACCGACAAAAGTTCCAATCAATATAGCCAAAGAAGGTAAAAGACTGAGATTGATTGACAGAAGAATAAAAACGACAGAAATTGTAACGAGAGAACTTGCTAACTTAGCAATATTTGTTATTTGTGCTAATCTCCCTGCAGCGACTCTATTTTCTAAATTGTGCGCCCTATAAAAACCTATAGGCTGCGTAAACGAGAACCAAGTTTCCGCTTTTAAAATAGTTTTTAAAATATTTAATGTCGTTGCAGAACCTTCAATTATTAAATTATTTATTTTTGCAAATGTGGAAGGCAGGATGGCACTATATTCAAAAGTTGTAGCGGCATCGTGCGAATAATCTATACCTTCTATCTCTTTAATGTACCACAAATATGATACACCATATTCAAGTTGTGTGCGCTGACCAACCGTAGAACAAAGGGAATTAACAACATACACATTCCAACCGTAGGGCAAATAATTTTTTACACCATTTTTATCGGAATAAACTATATATCCGTATTCCGCCCCTAAATCGCGTGAATAATTTAATGTATCCTGCAAAATAGCATCTGCCCTATCTTGATAACCTAAAAGATTTAACAATATTGCATACTGCAAACTCCATTCTGCACTCCATGGGCTTGATGCATCGTTACTCCATTTATAGAGATTTTCATATTGTTTGCCGGTTAATTTAAACTCCTTCTCGGCAAAATCTAAAAGACGATCCATATCTACATTATTCAGTCCGGACTCTTCGTATATATCAAAATTATAGTCCTTCAATGCTATTATAACTTGCCCTGCCCAAGCCACAGATGCATCCATCACATAGCCATAATCATTATGACCTCTTATAAAAACTCCATTTTCTTCATCATATAAATTATTGTATATATACTTTGCCGATGCAAGTAACTGGTTTTTTACTATTTCAGAATCGTCAAATTGCGTTTTTAAATTAAGATACGCAATAACATCCCACATATGTTCGGTCGATATCCATGAAACATTTGTCTGTCCGGTGTATCCACCGTCAACATTCCTGCAACGGCGCATATAATCATCTACAAAATCTAATATTTCATCATATTTGCTGCTGTCAAGACCTTGTTTCTCCTGTAAAATTTTATATTGAGAAACAGCAATTCCTACCCAAACAATTTCTCCAAGCTGTCGGACACCTTCTTTATTGGATTTATAGTAAGTATCATCATTTTTTATCGCATCAAAAATTTGTTCAGCTTTTTCAATTTCGCCTATCTGCATATACGACAAAGCAGCCAAAGATTGATCATATAAATTTTGAAGAGAGATTAAATAAGTGTTGATATAAGTATTATCTGTATTCATATTATCATATATAAAAGAATTATATTTACCGTCACTATCATAAAATTCATCCAAATAAAGACTCACTTCTCTATTGAAATTTTGTTGTTCTGTACTCAAAATAATGGCAGGCTTTTCTATAGGTTCATTTTTAACACTTCCACAGGCAACGGTACTGATAGCGATTACCAAAGCCATAACAATGGTAATAACCGTTTTGGAAACCCTCTTTAAAATTTCACCAAAAGGAGTTTTAGGAGCAGGCTTATCTTTCTGTTCTTGTGCGGCAAGCAACCCTTCCTGCATAAAACCAGGCATATATTCGTAAATTATAGGTTCTATTCCATCAAGACTTTTCCCCTCATAATTCGACATTGCGATATCAAATATCGCTCCGTTACCAAGATACCATTTATTTTCTACTAAAAAAGCACAAACATCTTTAGATATTTGATATATCTGCGGAGCAAAAATATCTTTACCGAATTCAAAAGAAGTTTTATTTATAAAATTCACATATCTTTTTAATTTTTCACCTGTTAATTGCACAAATTTTCCCGGAGAAAACTTTAAAGATTCTTCCTCTCCCAACGAAGGAGTTGTAAGCTCTTTGGCAACATTTACAACTTCTCCGGCAACATCTATCGTTTGGTTTGTTCCGTCAGGGAAAGAAACTTCAATAGTTTTCCCGTCCGGAAGAACAGAAAAAGATACATCTTGATTAAATATCTGATTACAATATGTTGCAAGCATATTTACATTTATATTGTTTGGCGGATTATTTCTAAACATTGTGTTCATTACTGCAGAAACTTGTTCCGCAGATGAAATATTTTTGTTTGTTATAAGCCCCAAAGCTATCATTTGGCGAACTGACATCGCCTGTTTAGCAACAAGATTTTCATATGTATTTCTTGTTGATGAAGAAACTTTTGTAACTTCCGGAGTTATGGTTATATTACTGATATTATTTTTGTTAAGTATTTCCGTAATACCCTCTGTATGGTAACCACCAGAAATGAGGACGAGAATTTTTTTAGAAGAGTTAAGAACATTCGGAAGTTCGGAAGGTCTGAGGGTCGGATGGTCGGAGGATAATATGTTCATATTTTTAAGAAAAGTATAGTTTCTTTCCGTGTTTACATTATAGAAATCCGTCAAAAGAGTTTCGTATTTTTGCAGTTTTGCAACATCATTTTGCACGGAATATTTTGCATAAAGTTCTTTAAATTTTTCGAGACCTACTTTTACATATTCCCATTGTGCAGATGTTAACTCTGCCGTAACAAAAGATTTATAAAAATTTTCAAAATCACTGATATAGGCTATTTCCAGTTCGGTATGTGTATCGGAAAGATATGTTCTCAATGTATCTATAAGTTTTCTTTCTTCTTTTATCATTGCGACAGGATTAAAACTTAAAGATTCTTTTTTTAAACAGAAAAATTTATTTAAGTTGGGATAACTTCTCTCAATATT
>JAFPUA010000132.1 GCA_017413305.1 Candidatus Ruminimicrobiellum caprinum | reverse complement strand
CGGTCAGCTCAGTGTGGAACGCATCTGCGACTGCATTAAGGACGGCAGCAGACAGGCAAGCTGTAACTACTGCATTGGGGTTGACGGCAGAATCGGCCTTTGCGTTGATGGCATTGTTGCAGCACCTTCATGAACTTCACCGATTTTGTGAGTTCTTCCGGTATAATAAAGAATTCTTTCTGTTGTTGTGGTCTTACCGGCATCAATGTGAGCGGCAATACCGAAATTTCTGATTTTGTCTAATGAAAATTCTCTAGCCATTTTTTTCCCTTACTAATTAAATTTTATATAAAATTTTTTATATATTTTTTTATAAATTTTTGCAAAAAAATTTTTTTGTTCTACAAAATACAACAATTCGCGTTGACACCGCTTTTTAGCTGTGTCTGCACGAGAAAATCTATTTCTAACCGTAAAAAACGGTTGTATAAGTTTGAGTATTATAGCTAAAAATTGTTTCTATGTCAAGAAAAATAAAGCTATTTTTTATAGCGGCTATGCCTTTTTGCTTGCAGCTTTGCATTTAACTCCCTTATGTACCAATCGCTTACGCTTTTTTCCGTACACCGCGGTCGTTAAATGCTTTGCTTCAGCTAAAAAATCAAAGCCTTTGAAAAATTGCTCCGCAACTTTTCTTTCGGTTATTTGCCTTTTTTTGTTTTTTTGCTATAATATATTAACAATTATTTATAGGAAACGGAAATGGCAAAGTTGAAGCTGGATTTACATGATATTTTTAATAAAGGAAATTTGATAGACAAGGCATTAACAGACGTAATAAATGATGCCGTAAAGAAAAAGGTTGATACTGTTGAAATAATTCCCGGGAAAGGAACTGGTCAGCTAAAAAAGAAAGTAATAAGATTTCTAAATGAACCAAATATAAAAAATCTGTATAAAAGATATAAAGTCGACAATATTAACTTCGGCAAAATCTACGTATATTTTTAATTGAAGTTCAGCAATTCACTAACTGTTACAAATTTGTATCCGACAAATTGTAAAATATCTATCAATTGCGGTAACATTTCAACTAAAAGGGAATTATCTTTAAGGTCGTGCATAAGAAATATTGTGCCGGGCTTTGCATGTTCCAAATATGCACCAAGCAAATGTTCATAAGAATCAAACTCATTCCAGTCTGTTCCAAAACTCCAATTGATTACCTTATAACCGTTCTCGCGTGCAACATCAAGAGCAGGCTGCCGCATATATCCATGAGGAAAGCGAACAAGCTTTGGTTTGTATCCGGCAAACTTTTCTATCAATCTTTGATTTTTTAACAAATTTTTGGAAATTTTATCTTTTAGTTTATTATAATCTTCCGTTTTTTTGTATTTATATTTATAAAAATTTATATGTTTGTAAGTGTGGCTGGCAATTTCATGCCCATCTTCGGCAATTTCTTTAACAAGGTAAGGCTTACTTTCTATAGATTCACCAAGAAGAAAAAATGTAGCCTTAACTTTTTTTAATCTAAGTATTGATAATACTTCTTCCGTATTATATCCCGGTCCATCATCAAAAGTTAAAGCTATTTCTTTTTTATTCCTACTTCCATCCGCAAAAAAAACTTTTTCGGCAAAGCTATCTACCGAAAAAACAAATACTATTAAGAGTAAAAACAATATTTTTTTCATGAAGATTTTTAGCTTATAGCTTAAGCTTACAGCTTATAGTTTTCTGTATTTTTATACCATAGATTCATAGATTCCCGATTACAAAATTCAAGAATGACAGATTAAGAAGAAATTTTCTTTTTTGAAGAGCCTTAGGCACTGCTTATGAGTGCAATATTTTTCAGGCAAGAATCAGTTGAGTAGAGATTCTTAGGGCGACAATGTTCGTGGTACTTTCCGTCTTCCTATAGTAGTTAGGAAAGTACAGTTGGAGCCCGGCCTGAAAAATATAAACGAATAGTGTCAGCTCGAAAAAAAGTAAAATTTCTTCATAGAGCAAACGAAAATATATTTCCCTTTTTACAT
>JAFPUA010000131.1 GCA_017413305.1 Candidatus Ruminimicrobiellum caprinum | reverse complement strand
TCAGCCTAAAAGAAAAAAAGGAACATCGGCAAACAATTTTTATACACTTTACGATATGGGCATGACAGGACTTGTAAAAAACAGTAAAGTTCCTTTAAGATTAATGGCAATGTTCGGTTTTATTATGTCTGTTGTTACTTTTGTGATATCGCTTATATATTTAGTGTGGAAACTTGTAAACTGGTATACATTTTCCATGGGTATAGCACCCATTATCATCAGTATAACTTTTTTAGGGTCTATACAGTTGTTTTGTTTAGGGCTGTTAGGTGAGTATATTGCGGCTATTTATACAAGAGTGGACAAAAAACAGCTTGTCATAGAAAAAGAAAGAATCAACTTCTAATAATAAATATTTTTTGTTGAAATAAAGATCAGGCAAAAGGTCAAGATTTTTGCCTGATTTTCCTTTATAAATTTTTAAAAATTTGATAAAATACATAAATGCAATAAACATCTCAGCTGCTCAGCTGAGGGAAAAATAAATTTTTCCCGACTCAGCTTCTCAGCTAAAACGGAGTTTTTATGAGAAAAGGAATTATATTGGCAGGCGGTAAGGCCACAAGACTTTATCCTTTAACATCGGTAGTTTCAAAACAGCTGTTGCCAGTGTATAATAAACCTATGATATATTATCCTTTATCTGTTCTTATGCTTGCCGGTATAAAAGATATTTTAATAATTTCTACACCGGATGCGCTTCCTAAATTTAAAGAATTATTCTCCGACGGCAAAAGATTTGGAATAAATATATCTTATAAAGAACAGCCTTCTCCCGATGGGCTGGCACAAGCTTTTATTTTGGGCGAAGAATTTATCGGTAAAGACAGTGTGGCTCTTGTTTTGGGAGACAACATTTTTTACGGGCACGGACTTTCCAAAAAATTAGAAAAAGTTTCAGAACAGAAAGACGGTGCGACAATATTTGCTTATTCGGTAGAAGATCCCAATAGGTACGGAATAGTGGAAATAGATGATGATGGTAAAGCCGTATCCATAGAAGAAAAACCACAAAATCCAAAATCTAATTGGGCAGTAACAGGCTTATATTTTTACGATAACGATGTTGTAAAAATAGCTAAAAGTATCAAACCGTCAGCACGAGGCGAACTGGAAATTACTGATG
Source organism: Candidatus Ruminimicrobiellum caprinum (assembly GCA_017413305.1). Lineage (GTDB taxonomy): Bacteria > Elusimicrobiota > Endomicrobiia > Endomicrobiales > Endomicrobiaceae > Ruminimicrobiellum > Ruminimicrobiellum caprinum. Next base: position 7,053 of record JAFPUA010000131.1, on the reverse strand, counting down.
TAAATAATGTTTATTTGAAGAAAAAAAAGTTATCGGTAGAACTTTTCGGCAGAGGTTTCGCATGGCTTGATGCAGGAACTTACGATTCTCTTTTAGACTCGGCTATGTTTATTAGGGCTATTGAACAGCGTCAAGGAATAATGGTTAGCTGTTTGGAAGAAATTGCATACAGAAAAGGCTTTATCAGTAAAGAACAGTTGTTGGAAAATGCAAAACTTTTCAATTCCGTTTACGGAAAATATTTACAAAAAGTTGCAAAAGAAAAGATATAAAAATGAAATTTTATATAGAAACTTTAGGTTGTCAGATGAACGTGAACGATTCCGACAAAATGGCGGAATTTTTGGTTGCTAATGGTTTGACGCGATGTGATGATTATGCTGATGCAGATATGGTGATTGTTAACACTTGTTCCGTTCGTTTTTCTGCCGAACATAAAGCATATTCTCTTTTGGGCAGATGGAAAGAAATAAAAGACAACAAACCGAATTTAGTTATAGGTGTTACGGGCTGTATGGCGCAGTATGCCGCAAAAGAGATAAAAACAAGATGCAAATATGTAGATTTTGTTCTTGGTGCAAAAGATTTTGAAAAATTTTCAAAAACAGTTAAACGCTTTTTACCGAAAACAAACTCTTCATCTCTTCACCCATTCACCCATTCACCTGATGTTTTCAAATATATCACCATAATGCGTGGGTGTAGCAATTTTTGTTCTTACTGTATAGTGCCTTATGTCAGGGGCCCGGAACAAAGTATTGATTACAATATAATTTTGGATGAAGTAAAGAAAGCGGTTAATGATGGTATAAAAGAAATAATTCTGCTCGGACAAAATGTAAATTCTTACAGTTATAACGGTGTAAACTTTACAGGCTTGTTGCAAAAAATTTCGGCACTTGATAATGTTACAAGAATAAGATTTATGACTAATCATCCGAAAGATTTGTCTGATGAACTGATAGAAGAAATAGCCGTAAATAAAAAGATATGCCGTCATATACATTTGCCTTTACAGTCCGGTTCTAACGATATTTTGAAAGCTATGAACAGAAAGTACACTTATGAACAGTATGAAACTTTATACAACAAAATAAAAAATAAAATTCCTGACATAAATATTACAAGCGACATCATAATAGGCTTTCCCGGCGAAACTGATAAAGATTTTGAGGCAACATTTAATGCGTCGCGTAAACTGCAATTTGGTGGACTTTTTATATTTAAATATTCCGTGCGTCCCAATACTCCTGCAGCAAAAATGGGAAACAAAGTTCCTTTGGAAATAATAAAGAAAAGACATACTTTGCTTTTAGAAGATTCTAATATTATTTCTAAAAAAATTAACGAAAAGTATATAGATAATACAATTGAAGTACTGGTTGAAAGATATAATGCCGAAACTAAAACGGCAGAGGCAAGAAACAGCCAAAATATAAAAGTATTTTTTGATTCCGATAAAGATTTAACGGGACAAGTTGTAAACGTAAAAATAACAAAAGTTTTGCCAAATAGTATGAGTGGCAAATTACAATGAAAATATTAAAAATATTAGCCATTATCTTAATATTGTGTTTAGCGGTTGTTTCCTGCAATATGTTCTTAAATATAAAAAGGGCGATTAAGTATTATCCTAAAATAGAACAGTACAGTAAACAATATAAAGTTGATCCGTTGCTTGTTGTATCAATAATGAAAGTAGAATCTAACTTTAAGCCTAATGCAAAATCTAAAAAAGGTGCAATAGGTTTAATGCAGGTTATGCCGCAAACGGCAAAAGATGTTGCGGGAAAATATTTGAATCTTGGCAGTTTTAGCGAAGAAAAATTGTATGAACCGGAATACAATATTATGGTAGGTATATATTATATTAAGATTTTATCCGATATGTTTGACGGCAATATTAATTTAGTTCTTGCTTCATATAATGCAGGGCTTGGCAACGTACAGAAATGGAGAATAGAAAACCCTATTATAGAATATGATCCTGATGAAGTGCCTTTTAAAGAAACAAAAAAATATGTAGCTAAAATCAGTAAAATCTATGAACAGCTTAAAGCTTTTAAAGATTAAGAAAAAATAAAATGGAAAATAAAGTTACACCTTTAATGAGACAATATCTTGATATCAAAGCGCAGTATCCCGATACGATACTGTTTTTCCGTTTGGGCGACTTTTATGAAATGTTCGGTGATGATGCAATAAAAGTACACAATATTTTGGAAGTAGTTCTTACCAAAAGGCAGAAAGATCCGATGTGCGGTGTGCCATATCATTCCGTTAATAATTATATCAGAAAACTTATCAAGGCAGGTTTTAAAGTTGCAATATGCGAGCAATTGGAAGACCCTGCAACGGTAAAAGGAATAGTCAAAAGAGGCGTAGTAAAAGTTATTACGCCGGGAACATTACTCGAAGAAAACTTACTTGATTCTAAAAACAACAACTTTTTGATGTCTGTAGTTTTATGTGCTAAAAATAATGCGGCTGTTGCTATAGCCGATATTTCTACAGGGGAACTATTTACTTACAGAACAAGTGTTGTTAATCTTGAAAATGAAATCACAAAATATAAACCGAACGAAATTGTTGTCAGTGACAGAGATTCAAAAAATGAGTTTCTGCAGAAAACTTTTCATAAGTTTGAAATTCTTGTTTCTCCGATAAAAGATATTTATTCTGATCCGAAATACTGTGAAAATTTTATAAAGAAAATTTTAACTGTTCAAAGTTTAAACCATTTCAATATAGCAGATAAGCCCGATATTATTTCTGCAACGGGGTTGATATATGTTTATATTCAGGAAAATCAGCCGCAAACAATATCAATTTTAAAAAACATCAAATATGTTGAAAATAAAGATTATATGGTGCTTGATTCCGTTGCTATAAGAAACTTGGAAATTTTAAGGTCGCTTGCAACATTTAAGCAGGAAGGTTCTCTTATAGGTGCGATAGATTCAACCATTACTCCTATGGGTGCAAGACTGTTAAGACACTGGCTGATAAAGCCTCTTCTTAAAGTTACGGAAATTCAAAACAGACAGAACAAAATAAAACTCTTTACTGAAAACATTTCATTAAAAGATGAAATCAGAGAAAGTTTAAAATCGGTTTACGATTTGGACAGAATTTCAGCAAGGGTAGTGTCAGGTTCGGCTCACCCTAAAGAAATGCTTGCATTAAAAGATTCACTTAAAATAATAATAAATATTTTAGAAAAGCTGAAAGATACGGGATATTTTTCAGATGCAAATATAGTCGACAAAGAAATAGTTTTAGATGTTATAAACAAAATAGAAAATACCATAAATCCTGATGCGCCGACTCTTGTAAAAGACGGCAATGTTATAAAACAGGGCGTATCCAAAGAGCTTGATGATTATCGTTTATTGAATTTTGATGCAAAGAAATATATTTCCGATATGGAAGCCAAAGAGAAAGAAAAAACCGGTATAAACAATTTAAGAATAGGGTTTACTTCCGTTTTTGGTTATTATATCGAAGTGACAAAATCAAACATAGGTTCTGTTCCTGCAAACTATGTTCGTAAACAAACTCTTACCAACTGCGAAAGGTACATTACACAGGAACTGAAAGTTCTTGAAGAAAAGATAATTTCCGCACAGGACAAAATTATCAAGCTTGAAACGGAACTTTACTCTTGTTTGCGTCAACAGGTTGCTGGATATGTTGAAAATATTTTACAGATTTCTTTGCGTATAGCTGAACTTGATATATTTTTATCTTTTGCCGATAACGCCGTAAAATATAATTATTGCTGTCCTGAAATTACTGACGGCAAAGAGTTGATTTTAAAAGACGCTCGTCATCCGGTAGTAGAACAGATTTTAAAAGCCGGCAGTTTTGTTGCAAACGATATTTCTTTAAATGATACAACAGATAGAGTAATGATTATTACAGGTCCTAATATGTCCGGTAAATCTACATATTTAAGGCAGACCGCACTGATAGTAATAATGGCACAGATGGGATCTTTCGTTCCTTGTTCATCGGCAAAAATAGGTATAGTTGACAGAATATTTACCAGAATAGGTGCCGGCGATAATTTGGCTGGCGGAGAATCTACATTTATGGTAGAAATGGCAGAAACCGCAAATATTCTTAACCAGTACACAGATAGAAGTTTAATTATTCTTGATGAAGTAGGAAGAGGAACATCTACTTATGACGGTATGTCTATTGCTTGGTCAATTATAGAATCTTTTTGTAATATGGCAGAAAGCAGAAATAAAGGTGTAAAAGTTCTTTTTGCGACACACTATTTTGAGCTTACTAATTTAGCAAACAGCAATAACGGTGTAGTAAATAAAAGCGTAGAAGTAAAAGAGTGGAATAATAATGTAATCTTTTTACATAAAATTATCGATGGTGCGGCAGATAAATCTTACGGAATTCATGTTGCTAAAATTGCAGGTCTTCCTCACAATGTAGTAAAAAGAGCCAGGGAAGTATTAAAAATTTTAGAGAAAAATTTAAACAAAAACTCCGTAAAAGTAGAAGAAGAAATTTGGCAGCCTGATTTTTTTACTTCCTTTGAGCCCGAAATTATGGTAGAATTAGAGAAACTGGATGTAAATGCATTGAAACCCATAGAGGCATTAAATATATTAAGTCAGTGGAAAGAAAAATATAAAAAATAATTTTAAAGGAGATGTGTCATGAAAAATAGAAGAAAACATCCCAGACTTCCCATAATAAAAGATTTGGCAAAAGAAGTTTTTATTTCTACGGATGCAGGTTTTTTCCCGGCATTACTTATGAACTTGTCCGCCGGAGGAATATATTTGATGATGCATTCAGAGCTAAAACCTGGTACACAGGTTTGTTTAATATTTGATTTTGATTCTCTTAAAACTGACATGATAACAGGTAAAGTTGTAAGAAATGAAAAGAAAAATCTTATTTGGAATACTGCAATAGCTTTTACCGATATGAAAGATGAAGATTTTCAGAAGATAATTGAAATGTCGGAGGACTTTACCGATTGCGAAAATAAAATTTCTTTAGGAGTAACTGATGTTTGTGATAAGAGCTGCCGTTATTTCAGCCTCTGCGAAAAACCTTTGAAACTTAAAAAATAAGATCTTAAGAACGAAAAAGACAAATAATGAAAGGACACAGAAAAAACATAAAAGTTTGAGATGAAGCGAAGGATTTGGCGATCGCGGTGTGCAAAAGTGGAAGCGAAAGCGTACGGCACATAAGGGAGCCGAATACAAAGCTGTAATCCAAAATTTTCTGTTTTTTCGCTATAAATTTATAAATGATTATTAATTTATTAGACGAAAACACTATTAACAAGATTGCTGCCGGAGAAGTAGTTGAAAGACCTCTCAATGTTGTAAAAGAGCTGGTTGAAAATGCTTTGGATGCCGGAGCTACATCGGTTTTGGTAGAGATTGAAAAAGCCGGTAAAAAATTAATTTCTGTTACCGATAACGGTTGCGGTATGGATAAGTCCGACCTTGAAAAAAGTATTTATCGTCATACTACCAGTAAAATAACAAAATTTGAAGATATAGCAAACATTTCCTCACTGGGTTTTAGAGGCGAGGCGCTGGCTTCTATTTCGGCAGTATCAATGTTTACAATAAAAACTCAAACAAAAGATTCTTCTTCCGGATGGCAATTGTCGGTTGATGGCGAAAAAGCACCGGAAATTCAGCCATGGGCTGGATCTGTAGGTACAACTGTTGAAGTAAGAAATCTTTTTTTTAATACGCCGGTAAGAGAAAAATTTTTAAAAAGCGATACTACGGAAAAATCTAAAATTTTAAGCTGTCTTGACGAAATAGCACTTGTAAGAAACGATATAAATTTAAAGATAATTTCTGACGGGAAAATAGTTGCTGATTATCAAAAAACAGATTCTAAAATAAAAAGAATTGAAGAAGTTTTAGGCAAAGATATTGCGGGAAAACTGAAACATATTTCATATGGACATCCGACTATAGATATAGATGGTTTTATTACAACAAGAAATAATTCTCTTGCGCAGAAAAATGTTTGGTATTTGTTTGTCAACGGCAGATGTGTTAATTTCCCTAAATGGCTTATACATGCCGTAAATCAGGCATGCAAGAGTGCTATTCCTATAGGCAGATATCCTGGAATAATTTTATTTTTGAGAACAAATCCGTCAGATATAGACATAAATATTCATCCGACTAAAAGAGAAATAAAGTTTGCTTATGAAAACCAGATGTATGAAATGTTTTACTCTTTTATTAAGAACTCTTTAGAAGAAGATGCTCCGGTAAGTATTATGCCGGAAACGGAGTTTAAGGAAGAAAAAAGATCCCTTTCTTCTTTCTTTGACAGAAAAGTTTATACCGGAAGTTCTTATGTTCCTTCGCCGAAAGTTACAGTTAACGACTACAAAAAATTGTATGAATCTCCAAAAAATACCGGCGAAAAAACAAATATAGAATTTAATGAGCCTGTAACAATATACAAACAAACAGATTTAATTAAAGACGAAGATTCTTTTAAGTTTATAGGTCAGATTTTTGAAACATATCTGTTGGTAGAAAAGGAAGATACTTTTTATATTATTGATCAGCATGCCGCACAAGAAAGAGTGCGTTATGAGATGTTTTCAAAGCAGTTGGAACAAAATTCTCTAAATATTCAACAGCTTTTGATACCTGATATTTTCGAACTGCCGAAACCTAAAGCGGTGGTATTAAAAAATTATTTGGATTTGTTTAACAAATTGGGCTTTACAGTGGAAGAGTTTGGCGATAACAGTTTTAGATTAACTTCTTATCCGGCTCTTTTAGGGCACAATATAAATTTTATAGAAATTATAGACATTTTAGTAGATTTTCTACAGGAAGAAAAAACTTCCGATATTGAACAAATACAGGAAAAAATTATTCGAGCTTCCTGCAGGACAAGTATTAAAGCCGGTGATAAAGTACAGGATGTTCAGGCAAAAGCATTGTTAAAAGATTTGTTTGCCTGCAAAATGCCGTGGACATGTCCGCACGGCAGACCAACTGTGTATAAACTGACGCTTTCGGAAAT
>JAFPUA010000130.1 GCA_017413305.1 Candidatus Ruminimicrobiellum caprinum | reverse complement strand
TTTAAAAAATTATTTTTGTTTTTATTGCTGACAATATCCTGTGTATCTTTATCCTGTGCAGAAATATCTACCGACTTTACTTTAACCGATTTAGACGGCAGACAGATTTCTTTATCCGACTACAAAGGCAAAGTTGTTTTTATAGATTTTTGGGCAACATGGTGTCCGCCATGCAGGGCATCTATCCCCGAAGTTGAAAAACTGTATCAAGAATTTGCAGGTAATGAAGATGTTGTTTTCTTCGGTATAAATTTACAGGAAGATAAAGATACTATCACAAAATTTATGAAAAAACAGGAAATGAATTATCCTATTTTGCTAAGTGATAATAAAGTTATTTCAAATTATAAAATACGTTCCATACCTGCATTTTTTATAATAGATAGGGACGGTGAAATTTTTAATAAGTATGTCGGTTTTGGTCCCGGTATGCAGGAAAATTGGAAAAAAGATATTAAGAGTGCCCTGAAACAATAACGACAGCACATATTTCTGTCGGGAATCTCGTCGTTGTCGTCATTGCGAGCGAAGCGTCGCAATCCAACGTCGTTAAAAATTTTCGAAGAAAATTTTAGAGACCTTAAGATTTGAGGCGAAACGAAGTATTTACCGAGTGCGGTGTACAGAAGTGTAGCGGAGCGGTGAGTACATAAGCGAGGCAAATGCGAAGTTGTAGCCCAAATATTAAGGTCGATATAAGGATATTAAAATGTTTGATGTAATTATCATAGGTGGTGGTCCATCCGGCATGACAGCTGCAATTTACGCTTCAAGAGCAAGACTTAAAACTTTGCTTATTGAAAAGGCAGGTTGTGGCGGTCAGATAGCAATAACCGATCATTTAGAAAATTATCCCGGTTTTGAAGAGGGAATAAACGGTTTCGAACTTGCAGTAAAAATGGAAAAACAGGCAAGAACTTTCGGTGCAGAAATCGTTTATGGAGAAGTTTCCTCTTTACAGTTGACTGGCGAAACAAAAAAAGTCGTTCTTGCAAACAATAAAGAATATGAAACTAAGACAGTTATTATAGCAAGCGGTGCAAATTTCAGAAAGCTCGGTTGTCCGGGCGAACAGGAATTTATCGGAAAAGGCGTTTCTTATTGTGCAACATGTGACGGACCTTTTTTCAGAAATAAAGAAATTGCCGTTGTAGGTGGTGGAGATTCCGCTTTACAAGAAGCGTTATATCTAACAAAATTTGCTTCAAAAGTTAACTTAATACATAGAAGAAATGAGTTTCGTGCTGCTAAAATCTTGCAAGAAAAAGTCCTTGCAGAAAGCAAAATAAATGTTATTTACGACAGTGTCGTTGAAGAAATATCAGGCAACCCTGTAGGTTCTGTAGAAAATGTAAAACTTAGAAATGTAAAAACCGGTGAAATATCACAACTGGCAGTTAACGGAGTATTTGTTTTTGTCGGCTGGTTACCTAACACAGCATTTTTAAAAGACAGCGGTATAAAATTAAACGACGCAGGATATATCGTTACAGATGACAATATGAAAACATCTCTTGAAGGCGTTTTTGCCTGCGGCGATGTAAGAGAAAAAATTTTAAGACAAGTTGTAACAGCCTGTGGAGATGGCGCTGTTGCAGCAATCAGCGCCCAACATTACCTAGAAAGCTAATGAATTTATAGCGAAAAAAGGCACCAAAAATGAAAAGTTTATATATCATCGATGCCAGTGCATATATTCACCGCGCTTATCATGCGATAAGACCGCTCACCACATCACAAGGCATACCTACAAATGCTGTTTATGGTTTTATAAAACTCCTTAACAAAATAAAAAACGATAAAAATCCCGACTACATTGCAGTTTGTTTTGATTATCCAGCCAAAAATTTCAGACATACCCTTTCCCCGATATACAAAGCTAACAGAAAAGCAATTGATGAAGATTTAAAAAAACAGATGCCTATAGCACGTGAAGCTGTAAAAGCTATGCGGTTATGCTGTCTGGAAAAAGAGGGCTTTGAAGCTGATGATGTTATTGCTACGGTTGCTAAAAGAGCTGAAGAACAAAATGTAAAAGTAGTTATTGTCACAGGCGACAAAGATATGTTCCAAATGGTTGACGAAAATATAAATATTTGGAACGAATCTAAAAATGTAGTGTATGACAGCCAAAAAGTTTATGAAAAATACGGTATTTATCCTGACAAAATTGTAGATATGTTAGCTTTAATGGGCGACGCCTGCGATAATGTTATCGGTGCCGCGGGTGTAGGCGAAAAAACCGCAGTAAAACTTATCCAAACTTACGGTGGTGTAGAAGATATAATAAAAAATGCCGACAATATTAAAGGCAAACTTTCACAGTCTATTAAAGACAGTATTGAAAATTTGGTGCTTGCAAAAAAACTTGTTAAACTGGAAACAAACGTTCCGCTTGATGTTACACTTGACGATATGAA
>JAFPUA010000129.1 GCA_017413305.1 Candidatus Ruminimicrobiellum caprinum | reverse complement strand
CGCGGTGCGACATGTGCTTTGGGATATACTGCAATACAAATAGCAAAAGCAGTCGGTTGTAAAGTTGTTGCAACTACACATAAAAAAAGTAAGCTAAAATATATTAACAATGCAGATGAACAAATTTTAGATGAAGGTATGCTTACCGGGAAAATAAAAGGTATAACAAAAGTTCTTGATTTGGTAGGTCCTAAAAGTTTAAAAGATTCTCTTATGGCTGTAGAAAAATGTGCAATAGTTTGCAATACCGGAATTTTAGGCGGAGTTTATGAACTTAACAATTTTGACCCTATCAAAGATATTCCTAACGGAGTATATCTTACCGGTTTTTTTTCAAATTATCCTACACAACAAATTATTGATGATATTTTCAATTTTATAAATAAAAAAAATATAATTCCTAATTTTGTTAATGTGTTTGATTTTGAAAATATTAAAGATGCAATAACAGCACAAGATACCGGCACAGTCAACGGGAAAATAGTAGTGAAAATATAATATAATAATAAAAGAAATTAATAATTTCATTATGTATTAGTACATCCATAATCGGATTAAAAATCCTTTTATAGAATTTACTTACTAAGGAGAAACTAATGCATTTTACGGAACCTGTATACAGAAATCCTTATTGGCCTACATTTCCGCTGTTACAAATTACTCAAGGATGTACTCATAATAAATGTAAATTCTGCACAATGTATAAAGATGTGGATTTCCGTATACAACCTGTGGAATGGATTGAAGAAGATTTGCAGGAAATAGCAGATATGAAACCTAATGCAAAGACTATTCAACTTCTTAGTGCCAACCCTTTAGTTTTAACTTATGACAAACTTGCACCGATATTGGAAATGATAAAAAAATATCTTCCGAAAATGGAAATGATATATATGGCTGGAAGAGTTACAGATGTAAAAAACAAAACTGTGGAACAATTAAGAAAACTTAAAGATTTGGGAATGAAGGAAATATCGCTCGGTGTTGAAAGCGGGGATGATTGGACTCTTAACCGTATAAATAAAGGTTATGGCAGTAAAGATATTTTGGAACAGTGTCATAAACTTGAAGATGCCGGAATTAATTATTGGATGACATTTTTAAACGGTGTTGCAGGTAAGAATCACAGCCAAGAACATGCAATAAATTCCGCAAAAATATTCAGTCAATGCAAACCTATGCTTGTAGGAACAGGCGGACTAACTTTGTTTCCGGGAACACCTTTATTGGAAGAAGCACAAGAAGGAAAATTTGATCCTCTTTCCGAAAAGGAATTATTAATAGAACTTAAAACTTTTGTGGAAAACCTTACATGCAATTGTGAATTTAACACTCATCACACATCAGGAATAAATTTAACCGGACCTGACTTTTTAAAACGTAAAAAAAGTATTATTCGTGCATTGGAACAACAAATTAATAGCGGTGATTTAGAAACACTTTCTGAAATTCGTAAAAATAAAAGAACCCTTTAAAAATATACCGGTTGGTATTAACTATCAACAGATATAAATTATTATTCCTTAATCTTCAACGGATAATCCACGATGGTAGAGGTATCCGTTTTTTCTTGCCATAAGGTGGAAATGTCGCAAACCGAGACACCGTCTTTCTCTATCTTGTGAACATAGAGATTTTCGGTGTCTGTTTTGTATGTGGTGCAATTTAAAACATCATCCAAAAAAGTTTCTTTGTTAAAAGATACTCTTAATTGTTTGATTGTATGATTTTTCTTAAATTCGTCTGGAATTGTCATTTCTGCAAGATTAATATAACTTTTGTTGTTTACATGTTTGTTAAAATCCAAATCCGATAAATTTATTTTGTGCGTAAGTTCATTGTATTTTTCTTTTGTTTCCGGTAAAATAAATTTGTTATGATTACCTAATGTAAGTTCGTTACAAACCTCAAATCTTTCAGCTGCGGTGTCAGTTTTAGCAGGTCTTTTTGTTTTTCTGTCTATAATAAACCAAAGAGCATTACCTTTAGCAAAAATTTTATCGTTATAGTATATGTTAAAATCCGTAAAAACTTTTAGTTTTGATAATTCTGAAATCCATATTTCAACTTTTATCTCTTCCGACCAGTAGGGTAAAACATCCGTAAATTCCATATTTATTTCGGTTATTATCCAGTATTGGTTTGTTGCAAACAAGTCGTAAGCAGCCATCTTTTTTGTTGCCGTATATCGTGCGAAAGCATCCTGTAAATACATAATTGCGGATATCGGTCTTAACCTGTAATGGAATAAATCCATATTATCAAGTATTACACTATAAGTATGTGAATATTTTTGCATAATCGTATGTCCTTAATTATAATGTTTATAAATAACGGCAGAGGTTATAAAAAGCTCT
>JAFPUA010000018.1 GCA_017413305.1 Candidatus Ruminimicrobiellum caprinum | reverse complement strand
TAATAATATCTTTATAATCTTAAATTTTATTAAAAACTTAGTAATTGATATTGGCAACTTATTAATTATTATAATAGGCAGTTATTTAGTAATTAAAGAAAGGTTAGATGTTGCATTACTAATAACATTTGTTTCTTTAAATGCTGCATTAAAATATCCGATGAACAATTTCATATCTTTTTTTGAAAAATTGTTCATAATCCAGTTAAAACTTTTTTCGGAAATTTCACCGTCTTCTATTATTGATAATGCTAATTGTTTAATTTGTTGCTTTTCCATATTTACTACTTTCTAATTTTTCAACTGCTCTTACCAAAACTGCGTTTTTATCCTCCTCGGTAAAGAGTTCCGACAAAATTTTTGAAACTATACTCTTTGATAAATCTACCGACATAACACCGATTTTCTTTGAAGCGGCTTCATACTCGGCTTCAGCATTTTTCTTAGCTGATTCGATTATTTCCTTAGCCTGCTTTTTGGAATCGTCCATTACCTGCTGTCTTATACTCTGCACTGATTGTTTAGTAATCTCTATCATTTTATCGGCATCTTTTCTTGCATTTCTAAGAATTTCAATTTTCTGAATATCGGCAGTTTTAAGAGCCTGCTTTGCGTTTTCGGCGTCTTGTAAACCCTGCTTTATTTTTGCCTGTCTTTCTTTCAATGTTTGAGCAATCGGCTTATATAAAAACTTTTTCAAAATATAAAGCAGTATAGCAAAGTTTACTATCTGTGCTATAAATAATTTAGTTTCAAGTCCAAATAAATTTATTATGTTTGTTAATATATCCATGTTATTACTTCATAAATGCAAATATTAAGCAGTAAATAGCAATAGATTCTGCAAATGCCATTGCTATAAGCATATTTAACATTATTTTTCCCAATGCTTCCGGGTTTCTTCCGATTGCTTCAACTGCTTTTGCACCGATTAAACCGATACCTATTCCAGGGCCTATAGCTCCAATACCAATAATAATTCCTCCGGCCAATGTGATTGTCATAATTTTTACTTCCCCCCTTAGAACTACAATGTACAACATATAATGTACAATGTATAATAAATTAATTTATATCAATAATTTTACTTCTGTCCTTATAAACTTCTGCACTTCTAAAAATTCTTTCGTCAATTTTTAATGTGCTTTCTGCATCATCATGCTCATAAATGCCATCGTAAGCATTGCAAAAACTATCGCCTGAATAACTGCAACTAAAAGTTCCAAACACATAAAAGGCAACGGCAATCCGAAAGCAAACATAGACGATACAGTACCCATAACAGTTTCACCGGCAAACAGATTACCAAAAAGCCTGCAAGATAACGAAATAACTTTTGTAAATTCACCTATAAATTCCAAAAGACCAACGAACATAAAAATAGGGAACATCTTAAAAGATATAAACCTTCCGATGTATCCCCTAACTCCTGTATATTTTATGGAATAATAATGACACATAAAAACCGATATAACTGCAAAAGCTAAAGTAACATTAAGATCACTTGTTGCCGTTCTGAATAACGGTATACCTTCTTCGCCGGAACCTGCCGCAAAAAATCTTATTGTTTCAAAACCGGGGAACTGCCCCAAAAGATTAGATATTACAATAAATAAAAAGAAAGTTGTTACCCATGGATAAATAATTTCTACTTTATCTGAAACTTCTTTTGTAGCATCATAAAAATACTCGTAAAGCATTTCCAAAAAATTCTGAATTCCGTTTGGATATAGAGCAAGAGATGCCCTAAATAACAAAACCAACGCAATGATGATTGCATCAACAATCAATGTTGTTACAAGAGTATTTGTTATATGAAAACTACCTATACTAAATAATATACCTGGTGCTAATGTCACAAAATTGCTCCGCAATTTTAATTTATTTTACTGGATATTTTATTTTATCGAGCAGTAATATACAATATAATGAGATATTTGTCAAATAAAAAACACCATATTGTAGTATGTGGAGCTAGGGGGAGTTGCACCCCCGGCCTCTTGTATGCGATGCAAGCGCTCTGCTAACTGAGCTATAGCCCCAACATATGTTTATTTTTCTTTTTTACATTTACTGCAATCTTTTCCGTTCCAACAATATGTACATAAATTTTCTTCCGGCAAACCGATTGCTTCAACCATATCTTCCAATGTTTGGAATTTTAAAGAAGTAATATTAAGATACTTTCTTATCCATTCTATCATCTTTTTATATTTTTCCGTCTTTGGATCAAGATATTCAGAAACATCTTCTATATCGTGACCTTCAATTTCTCTTATTGCTCTTCGTGTTATAAGTTCACTGTTTGTTCTGGTAGAGTTACAATATGAACACGGGAACATCAACGGCGGGCATGCAGGACGAACATGAATTTCTTTTGCTCCGCAATTCCACAATTTTTCTACCGTAAAATTCTTTAACTGTGTTCCTCTTACTATGGAATCTTCAAGAAGAACTAAACTGTTACCTTCTATAACTTCTTTAATTGCAATTAATTTCATTCTTGCAGTTAAATCTCTTAAATGTTGAGACGGAGGAGCATAACTTCTTCCATATGTAGGCGTATATTTTACAAGCGGTCTTCTAAATGGGATACCGGATTCCATCGCATAGCCGACGGCATGTGCTAAACCGGAATCAGGAACACCTGCAACCAAATCCGCTTTTATATCTTTATCTCTTTTTGCAAGAAGACGACCGCTTCTTTCTCTGATAACTTCAGAATTTAATCCTTCGTAGTTTGATGACGGGAACCCAGTATATATCCACAAAAATGTACAAATTTTTTTATTTTCAAAACCCGGTTCAAGAACTTTTAATTCAGTGTCGGTAATTAAAAGAATTTCTCCGGATTTCATATCTCTGATTGTTTTATACCCCAGATTTGCAAAGCCACAAGTTTCGGAAGCTATCGCAAAAGAATCGGAATTCTGCCCGATAACAAGAGGCGTTCTGCCAAAATAATCTCTGGCAGCATAAATTCCTTCTCTTGTCAAAATAAGTAAAGAACAAGAACCTTTTATTTTTGTAAAAAAAGTTTTTATTCCGTCTTGTATTGTTTCTCCGCCGGAAATAATTCTTGCAACAAGCTCTGTCATATTAACATGACTTTTGCTAAACTCACTAAATGAGTTCCCTTCGTCCATAAGTTCTTGAGCAAGCTCTTCCATATTTGTAATTCTGCCGGAAGTAACTATACAAAATTCACCCAACTTGGACTTAATATATATCGGTTGTTCTTCATAATCGCTTATTACACCTATACCACTGTGCATCTCTATATTCTTAATACTTTCAAAAAATTTATCTCTAAAATTTGCATTACTCATTCTATGAATAAATCTTGCAAAACTCTGTCCCAAAACGGCAATACCGCCGTACTCGGAACCCATATGTGCTTGGTAATCTGTACCGTAAATTAAAGAATCTATACAGCTGTTTTTGTTCTTTGAAACTACTCCAAACAAACCGCTCATTATTTTTCTCCTTACAACAAACCTTTTTCTTTAAAACTGTAATACTCTAAATCTGAAACAATAATATGATCCAATAAAACAATATCCACCAAAGACAGAGCTCCTTTTACAAGCTCTGTGGACACTTCATCATTCTTTGAGGGCTTACAATTGCCACCGGGATGATTGTGTGATATTATAACACTTCTTGAATTTAATAGCAAGGCTTCTTTGGCTATCTCATTTGGATAAATCGCAGATTTACCTACAGTCCCCTCGCTCATTATCTTATGTCCTAAAATGTCGCCGGCCGAATTTAAAAAAACTGCACACATTTTTTCTTTCGAAGAAGAGCCTATAAGATTTTTAAGAAACTTACAAACATCTTCTTGACAAGAAAAATAATCTTTTTCTTTTATTTTTAATTCGGAATATTTTATTGCAAAATGTTTTAAGAAATATAAAAATAAAAGAGTATGTTTACCTGCGCCTTTAATTTCTTTTAAAGAAGTTTCAAGTTCACTGTAGTCTGCATTTAAAATTTCTTTTAAAATTCCAAATTTTTGAATTAATTTTTTTGCAGCAGGCTTAGTATCTTTATATGGTATCACAAAAAACAGAGCAAACTCAAGAATTTCGTAATCCTGCCAACCTTCAAAATTTGTCTTTAAGAACTTTTCTTTTACTCTATTTCTGTGTCCTAAATTTAAATTTTTTATTTCGTTTGTTTCCATATATATTTATTAATAAGAGGATACACCACATCTCTCAAAAAAGCACTTTTAGAAACTTTTGTTCCTATAGGAGATTGTCTCCTTTT
>JAFPUA010000128.1 GCA_017413305.1 Candidatus Ruminimicrobiellum caprinum | reverse complement strand
GGCAAAAGGCGATACCGAGATTGACGACCATCATTTAGTTGAAGATATGGGAATAACTTTAGGACAGGCTTTTAAACAAGCTATAGGAGATAAAAAAGGTATAACAAGATACGGACATTTTTTGCTTCCTATGGACGAGGCTCTTGCTTATATAGCTCTTGATATTTCAGGGCGACCTCATTTAAGTTATGAGGCTGAAATAAAGTTTCAGACAACGGGATTTAATTATGATTTAATTCAAGAGTTTTTTATTGCTTTTGTAAATAATGATGCAATAACTCTTCATATAAAAATGATGAAAGGTAGAAATAATCATCATATTGCAGAATCAATTTTTAAAGGTTTTGGTCATGCGCTTGCAATAGCGATAAGTAAAAATAAAAAAAATAAAAATATACCTTCCACAAAAGGTATTTTATAGAGGGGAAATAATGATAATAATACCTGCAGTTGATATCAGACAGGGAAATTGTGTAATGTTAAAACAGGGGAAAATTGCCGACGAGACAATTTATTCTAAAGATCCTCTTTTTATGGCAAAACTTTGGAAGGCTAAAGGTGCTGAAAGACTCCATGTTGTTGATTTGGACGGTTCTTTCTCGGGAAACCAAACAAACAATGCTATTATCGGAAATATTTGTTTAAGTGCAGATATTCCTGTTCAGGTCGGTGGTGGCATAAGAAATATGAAAAGAATTGACGACATTTTTACATTGGGAGCATCTTATGCAATACTGGGAACGGTTGCAATTTATAACCCGGATGTTGTTAGGCAAGCTATAGAAAAATATGGTCCGGAAAAAATTATTGTTGCACTTGATATTTATGAGGGAAAAGTTGCTATAGGCGGCTGGAAAGAAATTACCCCGGTAAGAACAGAAGAAATGATAGAAAAGCTTAAGGGAATGGGCGTACAGGAAATAATATACACGGATATTGCTAAAGATGGAATGTTGAAAGGTCCAAATATTGATGGATTAAAAGAAATTGCAAAACTTAGCAAAATGAGAGTTATTGCTTCAGGCGGTGTGACAACAATAGAAGATGTACAAAAAATTGCTAAACTTGAAAAGTACGGAGTTATTGGTGCCATTGTAGGCAAGGCTCTTTATACTGAAGATTTTAAACTTGAAGAAGCAATCAGAGTAATCAATAAAAAATAACTTTTTTGATACGTTTGTAGGGGGAAAAATGTTGGAAATTACAAAACAATTAAAGTTCGATAAAAATGGTTTAATACCGGCTGTTGTTCAGGACTACAAAGACGGGACAATCTTGATGGTTGCATATATGAACGCCGAATCTTTTGAAAAAACATTAAAAACTAAAAAAGCTACTTATTGGAGCCGTTCCAGACAGAAATTTTGGATAAAAGGTGAAGAATCCGGAAATATTCAGAAAGTAAAAGAAATTTATTATGACTGCGATGCAGACTGCATATTGTTAAAAGTTATTCAAGTTGGGAACTCGGCTTGCCACACAGGATACAGAAGTTGTTTTTATAGAAAATTATCTTTTACAGGAAAAACAAGAATTGTCGGTGAAAGAATTTTCGATCCTAAAAAAGTTTACGGGAAATAAAAATGTTAAAAGTAAAAATTTGCGGTATTACAAACTATGATGATGCATTAAGTGCTACAAATTTAGGCGCGGACTACATAGGCTTTCAGCTGATAAAAGATTCTCCTAAAAAAGTTTCCGATAAAATGCTGAAAGATGTTAACGAAAAGTTGCCACCTTTTGTTATTGCTGTAGGAATATTTGCAGATAGCGATCAAAAGACAATATCTAAAATTGTTAAAAAAACCGGAATAAAAGCAGTTCAACTTAACGGGCAAGAAACTCCTGAATTTTGTAAGGCATTGGCTGTAGCATTAGGCGTAAAAGTTTTTAAGTATATGAAGTTTACAAGTATAGCGGATGTAATAAAACTACAACCTTATATCGGTAATGTAGATTATTTTGTTTTGGATATAGCAACAAAAGACGAGCAGGG
>JAFPUA010000017.1 GCA_017413305.1 Candidatus Ruminimicrobiellum caprinum | reverse complement strand
TCTTTAATAAAAAATATTCTGGATGAAATAAAGAATTATAGATTCCAGGATTATTTTGATATTCTTAATGTTTTAAGAAAAGAACTTCCTATACCTTATTCCTACTGGGAAGAAAATAAAATAAAGAGAAAAAATTCTTTTTCACGATTTACTAACAGAACATCTAAAGAAGAAATTGATGAATTTATATCTTCTGTGATTCTGGCACAGCCTGATTTAAAGAGAGATATTTTAAAAATCATAAGAGATAAATTATTGTTAAAAGAAAAATTCAGTTATAAAATTATGCTTTTGTTGATTTCAATCGACACATTGGAAAATACAAACAGTTTATTAACAGAAAAAGATGTTTATTTTGAAATAGCTGAAACTATTAAATTTTTGCCAAAAAAAGATTATTATACACTGGAAGATTATCAACATATATCAGACTATGCATTTTTATTTCAAGATTCTGTTGTGGCGGATATTATTAATTATACAAAAAGAAACTATCCTATATTATATCCTTATATTGAACAAGAAATAAAAAATATTATCAATTTTTCTTTAAATTATCGTTTTAACAGAAAAATTTCTTTGTATATAAAAGCTAATGATATTGTCAGTTTTATCAAAAATAGAATTTCAAAACAACAATCTTTTAAAAACGAAGATATTGTAATGTTACTCTATATGGAAACATTATTAGGCGATATAAAGGATTTACTGTTTAAGAGACACAAATTGGATAATAAAGTATTTAATTTAGTAAATAACCTAAATCTTGATAAACAATATTATACAAAATATGCATATGAGCAAATACTTGATTACTGCAACGATAACCATCTGCTAAGCGCAGATTATAGAATAAAAATTTTGAATTTCTTAGGTATTACAGATTTTCAGAAGCAGCAGGAAATAATTTCCGTATGGGAATATCCGCAGATTATTTTAGGAATCTTCTTTCCGAAAATAAGAGAAAGATTTAAAAATTCTCACAGCAAAGATATTGAAGAAAAGTTATCTGTTTTAGAAAATGATACAGCAGAAAAAATAAGAGAAATATTTAATTTATCCGTTGAAGAAATAAAAGAATTTTCTTTCTTCAATAAGATAATTACAGTCGGTAAAATATTAATAAATTCTTATATACAAACTTACAATCGTATTCGACATTTGGAACTTAATGGAGCAAATATTCCACAAACGGAAATAGATGTGTTTTATGAAGATTTTTTTGAAAAATTTAGTGATATTTCAATAGATGAAAAAATGAAAATTCTTGTCGCTACAGATACAGAAAACTTTAACCAAAAAGATTTGATAAATACCGGACTAAAAGTAAACGGAAATACGATATGGCAAGTAAGAAATGCCGACAAAATATTGATATTTGTTGCAGATAATGCTACTATATCAGACATCGCAGAAACGCTTAACGGTTATAAAAATTTAAATAAACAAATAAAGAAACTGGCAAGACTGAAAAATTTGATACGCATAAATTCATTTATTTTTAAAAACGGTAAAATTACACCATTAAAAGACACAAATAAACCTGTAGAAAACGAACTATCTACAGAAAGACTGCAAACAAATATCGACGCAAGTTTTTATATCAACATTCTTGCCACTGCTTAATAAGGAATTTTTCAGATGATCACAATAAAAGAACTATGCAAATCCTACGGGACGAGAGTCTTGTTCGATCATTTGTCATTTAATGTCGGAAAAGGGGAAAAAGTAGGACTTGTCGGAAGAAACGGATATGGCAAAACTACTCTATTGAAAATGATTATAGGCGAGACTGAATATGATTCCGGAGAAATTCAAATACCGAAAAATTATAAAATAGGATATTTACAACAACATCTCGATTTCAAGTATAAGACCATAATTGAAGAAGTTGCTTCGGTTTTGCCAAAAGAAGAAACAGATAACAGTTGGAAAGCTGAAAAGGTTTTATTCGGACTTGGTTTTTCAAAAGATGACCTGCAAAAAGATCCTTCCGTATTTTCAGGCGGATATAAAATAAGATTGAACCTTGCAAAAATTTTATTATCAGACGATGATATGTTGTTACTTGACGAACCCAACAACTACCTTGATATCGTTGCCATAAGATGGTTGATAAAGTTTCTTAGAGGATTGAAAAAGGAATTAATACTGATAACTCACGATAGAAATTTTATGGATCAAGTAGTTACCCATACAGTAGCCATACATAGAAATAAAGCAAGAAAAGTTGAAGGTAATACGGAAAAACTGTACGAACAAATAGAAAAAGAAGAAGAAATTTATGAAAAAACAAGGCTTAATATCGAGAAGAAAAGAAAAAGAACAGAACTTTTTATCAGGCGTTTCCGTGCGAAAGCAAGACTTGCCGGAATGGTACAATCCAGAATAAAAACACTCGAAAAGCAGGAAGATATGCAACAATTGACGGAACTTGAGACATTGGATTTTTCTTTCAATTCTCTCGATTTTCCCGCAAACAAAATGATGGGAGTATATTCGCTTAATTTTGGATATAACGCTGACGACATTTTGATAAAAGACCTAAATTTTGATATTTTAAAAAATGAAAGAATCTGTGTTGTCGGTAAAAACGGAAAAGGAAAATCTACTCTGTTAAAATTATTAGCCGACAGACTAAAACCGATATCCGGAAATATAAAAAAACATCCCGAACTGGAAACAGGATATTTTGTTCAGTCCGATGTTGCACAGCTTAATAATGAAAGCAGCATTTTTGAAGAAATATTTTCCGCCAATACTGATATGCCCCAGCTTGCCAGAAACATTTGCGGTTCTATGATGTTCGGCGGAAATGACATGATGAAAAAAATTAAAGTTCTTTCCGGAGGGGAGAAAAGCAGAGTTCTTTTGGGGAAAATTCTGGCACGCCCAGTACATCTGTTACTACTTGATGAGCCGACGAATCATCTGGACTTAGAATCTACGGAATCTTTAATTGATGCTATAAACGAGTTTAAGGGATCAGTTATTGTAGTAACTCATAACGAAGAACTGTTGCATGCCGTAGCACAAAAATTAATAATTTTCGACAGAAACAAAGTATCTTTTTTCGACGGGACATATGCGGACTTTTTAGAAAGATGCGGATGGGAAGATGAAAGCGATGAAGTAAAAGCTGATAATAAAAATAACGATAAAAAAATATATACAAAAGATGAAATAAAAAAATTAAGAGCTAAACTTATTCAAGAAAAATCAAAAGAATTAAAACCTTTGGAAATAAAAATAAAAGATTTGGAAACTAAAATACAAGAAAAAGAAAATGAAGCCGAAGACATAAATAAAAAACTTATTAAAGCTTATGAAGAAAATGATATTAATTTTATTGCCGAGGGACCTAAAAAAAGCAAAGAATTAAAAAAGGAATTAGATATTCTATACGAAGAGTTA
>JAFPUA010000127.1 GCA_017413305.1 Candidatus Ruminimicrobiellum caprinum | reverse complement strand
TTTGCATCGGTTCAGTTGTTTTGTCTCGGGATTCTTGGAGAATATATAGGTGCTATATACACAAGAGTTGATAAAAAACCCCTTGTAGTGCCGAAAAAGAAAATAAACTTTGAGGAAGATTAATGGAAATATTTAAAAAAGCTGAAAATATATTTGTACTTTTGTGTTTGATAATAGGGTTGTTATTTATTATAATTACCCCTCCGTTTTGTGTTTCTGACGAGAATTCACATATGTTTAAGATGTGGGCAATAACAGAAGGCACAATGAATTTTCAAAAACGGACTTTAGATGACGGTAATACATATACCGGTACTGTTGTTCCTAAGAGTTTATATATATTAGATATTTTTACCAGAGATATTCCTTTTCATTTGGAAAATAAATTTTCCTTATCTTCTTTGAATGAAATGAAGAAAATTTCTCTTGATAAGGATTCCAAGGGGTTTGTTACATATTTTGTCCCCCAATACGGAATACTTTCTTATATGCCGGGCATTATTGTTTTAGAAATTATGAAATGGCTTGATGTAGGGCCGTTATACATGCTTTATATTTTAAGGTTTATTTCGCTTATAACTTATATGGCAATAATGTATTTTGCGATAAAAATTATGCCAATAAAAAAATGGTTGTTTGCTTTGTGTGCTCTTACTCCGACAGCTATATCCCTTGCTGCAGGAATCAGTACTGACGGGCTTACAATATCTTTAATGTTTTTGTTTACAGCGTTAGTATTTAATTTTGCTTTTAACGAAAAAATTAGTAAATTATCAGCAAAAGATATCGTAATATTGGGTTTAATCCTTTTATATATAACGATTTTGAAGTTTCCTTATGGGGCAATTGTATTTTTACTCTTTGTTATTCCTAAAGAAAAGTTTCCTGAAAAATTTTCCGGATTAAAAACTATTTCACTATTTACGGCAATGCTATTTTTGTATACATTTTTTACAACACTTCAAAGTTTTCATCTCGGTAAGGGTTTAACATCTTTGAATCCTGAGATTTTACCGGTAAAGGATGTATTATTATACACCATAAGGCATCCGGAAATTATTATTCAAAATATATTGAATTCAATATCTCATGATGGACTTGCTTGGTATGCAGGAAGTATTGCTATATTCAGTTGGCAAGATACAGTTCTACCGCCGCATTTTTATTTTATGTGGTCATTGGTTATGCTTTCTATTGCAATATTTGCGGATAAGAACGAACCAGATACCTCGGCATTGAATATTAAAAATAAATGGATTTATTTTTTGGTTATATCCCTTTGTATAATAGTAACGTATGTAGTTTGTTATCTTCTTTTTTCGTATGAAGGTTTGGAAGGGGCAAGAAATATGCAGGGGAGATATTTTATTCCTACATTACCGTTGTTTTACCTTTTATTTGCTACAAATAAAAAAATTAATTTAAAGGGTCTAAAAATATTTTCTCTAATTGCATATACAATTTTGATATTAGACTGTATACTGAATATTGTCAGAAGATTCTATCTTTAATTTTGCAAAAAAAAACGACATTTCTGTCGTTGAAAATCAATAGGAAAAAAGGGAAAGGAAATTAATCTTTTTCATATATTTTCGGATAAAACCGAAATTTATCCTTGGAAGGTTTTGAACGATGTTTGAACATTGGTTTGAATAACCTTCTTAACAGCTTCAAGTTCGTTATTCAAAGCTTGTTCTTCTGTATCGAGTTGTTTTAACCTTAATTCAAGGTTTTTATCCTGTTGTTGGATAATTTCAATTTTTGCATTGATGTTTTGGATGCTTTTATCGTATTGTGCTTTTTTGAATTCATAATCATTCATTGCATCATCATATTTGTCTTGGTCGGTAATTGTATGAGTAGAAAGCTCATATGTTTCTGTTTTAGAAGGATCACTCGGATCAATAGGTATTGAAATACTTATAAATCTACCTGTCGAATCTTTTTCCAAAACACAGTTTTTAACGTTTTTAATTTCATCTGTTCTTGTTTTGCTGCCGATTGTGTAGCAATTAATTGTATTTTGAGAATATCCTGTATCATCGTATGTAGCACCTGTTAAATCTTGTTCGTTATAAAATACAGGGTTCCAAGTGTTTGTCGATGTATTTTGTACATATCGAACAAACCAAGTTGTACTAGCACCATATGCCGATTGAAGTTGTGCCAAATAAGCCTGTTCTTGTTCTAACAAATCGGAAAGATCTTTAGTTGTCAGTGTGTTATCTAAATATTCATCACAAGTATCTGCTTCTCCAAGTTTTCTCAATTGTTTAATTCCAACCTTGTAGCTTTGAATATTGGTTTCTTCAGCGAAAAATGTTGTATTTTGATAGGTGCCGTCACCGGCAGTTGGTTTTTTCGTATAATATGTCTTTGTTCCGTCTGTATATTGAAGTAATTGTCCTGCAGGAACAGGGTTTATTGTTAAATCTATTCCTAATTTTTGAGCCAATTCCTGTGAGATTGATGTTGCAGCAGTAGTCTCTGTGATAGCAAGACTTCCCATATTATAAGTAGTTGTAGAGCCGGAAGTGTTAACAACCATATCGCCCATATTTTTTAAAATATGATTTAATGTTCCGGCATTAGTAACCACGCTTGAAGCTGCAGATACAATAGCAAAATCATCCGTGTAAGATTTATTGTAGCTGATTGTATAAACGTGTTGACCTTGAGCATTTGTAGTTGGGATTAAAGAAGTCAAAGTATTAGTTAAAGCTCCGTCTGAGAACGAATAAGTAATTTTTGTATAATCATCAACAGAAGGTGGCGTCGGAACCGTCATACCTAATAAGTCACTATAATAATTAGCAGATTCATTAGATAATGTTGTTCTCTGTTGGTTGATTTGCTGACCTTCAAATTCAACATTATTTTTTCTGGCTGTAAGATTTAAAAATCTGGCTTGTGATGCTGCCATTCCCATAGTGAATTTCCTTTCTTATGATTTCTTGTACCATGGTTATCGGCAACTTTTTTTAAAACTTTAGAATGTGGCAGTAAAATATTAACAAATCTTTACAATACTTATTCCTTTACTCCACCCTGCATGATATCGTTTATAAAGTATTTTTTTCCTAAAAGGAATACAATAATAACAGGTATCGTGCAAATAACGGAGCATGCCAAAAGTTCTCCCCAAAGAGTTATTTCTCTAAAACTTCCCCTAAATATTGCAAGTCCAACAGGTAAAGTTCTCATAGATTCGGAATTAGTAATTATTAAAGGCCACAAAAAACTATTCCATGTCGTAACGAATGTGAAAATTGCAAGCGTGGCAACTGTAGGTATCGCTAACGGTAAAGCAATTTTAAAAAAAGATTGCAACATATTACATCCGTCAATCCTTGCCGCATCTTCAAGATCTTTTGAAAACCCCAGAAAATATTGTCTCATAAGAAACACCCCGAAACCGCCAAAAAGTCCGGGCAGTATCAATGCTTGATAAGTATTTACAAGATGAAGCTCCCGCATCAGAAAAAAAAGCGGTATAATATTTACTTGCGGAGGAATTAACATAGTAATAAGAACGCAGACAAAAATTCCGTCTCTCCATTTAAATTTTAATCTGGCAAATGAATAGCCGGCAAACGCTGCAAAAATTACCTGTCCGAAAGTAGTTATAACTGCCACAATTAAACTGTTAAAAAAATATCGGCTTAATGGGATTTGTTCAAAGACATTCTTATAATTTTGCAAAGTAAGATTTGTATGAATGAGTTTCTCCGGGTCGGAAAAAATTTCACTTTCCGGAACAAACGAAAGGTTTACCATTGCAAAAAACGGGTATAACATGCTAATTGCAATTAAAACCAGTATAAAATAACCAACTATAGCCCTAATATTTTTCATAAATAAAATATAGCATAAATATTTTAATATTATAAAAAGAGAAATTTATACGTAGATTAAAGTATTGTCTAATATTGAAAAAAATGATATATTGAACTTGTAATAGAGAAATAAAGGAGTATATATGTTACAGTGGCAAATTTTTGGGGTTGTTGCGGTGATAGCAATGCTTTTAGAAATGGTAATGCCGTCGTTTTTCTTTTTAAATTTTGCACTTGCAGGTATTGCAACCGCAATAATTTCGGTTTGGATTTCGACGGCACCAACTTTGTGGATAATATTTTTGATTTTGTCTTTGTTGTCAATAGTTTTGTTCAGACCGTTCTGTTTGAAAAGGTTTAAAAATGAAGAAAAATCTCAAACCGGTGTAGAATCAACCTATTACGGAAAAGTGGCAAAAGTTATAGAACCGGTAACAAAAACCTCCGGCATAATTTCAATATTTGACGAACGTTGGAATGCAAGACTTGCTGATAGTCAAACAGATGATATTCCTGAAGGTCAAGAAGTCAAAATTGTTGGTAATGATAGTTTGATAATGTTTGTAGAAAAAATATAAAAAGGAGAGAAAATGACTTTATTTTTACTTATTGTACTTGTTGCTGTGATTTT
>JAFPUA010000126.1 GCA_017413305.1 Candidatus Ruminimicrobiellum caprinum | reverse complement strand
TAAGAACAAGAAAAACTCAAGTTCGGAACCTACATTAAATGTGTAACCTAAATCTGCAGCTTTTTTTAAACTTCTTTTTAAAATATTTCTCGGACATCCTTCAAACGGCTTTCCATCGGGAGTATAAATATCACAAATTAATCTTGCAACTTTACCTTCTTCTTGTTTCCAAGGAAATATTACAAATGTGTTAGGATCCGGATATAAATACATATCGCTTTCTTCTATTCTTGCAAAACCTTCAATTGAAGAACCATCGAACATACATTTATTGTCTAAAGCTTTTTCAATTTGATTGGCCGTTATTGCAACATTTTTCAATTGACCGAAAATATCCGTAAATTGTAACCTGATAAATTTTACATCCTGCTCTTTAATAATTTTGATTACATCTTGTTTTGTATAACCCATAATATCTCCTATGGAAAACTGATAGTAAAATATTATTATATTAAAAAAGGTTTATGTTGTAAAATTTTTATTTGTTTTTTGTCGTTGCCGTTGTCGTTTAAGACCTTAAGATTTTGTGTTAGAATGAAGCAACAAACGAATGAAGTGTACTTTTCGCGAAAGCGGTACTCGATTGAGTTTGTTGCAATATTATAACCAAAATATTAAGGTCGCTATAAAAATTTTATTTAGAAAATTTCTTAACATCTTCATTTGCTTGTTTTATAGGCTTTATCGTTTCACAACCGCCGACACATCCGCCTTTACATACCATAACTTCTATTAAGTTAGAATTGCAGTGCCCATCGGCATAAGCGGAAAGTTTTAAAACATTTTTTTTATCCAAATCGGTAATAAGTTCATCTTTTATAAATTTTGTGTCTATTCTCAAATAATGTTTTAATGCTTGAGATACCCCGCCTGTTACAGCAAACTCTCTTGCATATTTTGTAGGAACAGTTTCCGACGACGTTTCCTGACATAAATCTATATTTATATGTTTTGTATTAATTATTGCCTGTAACTCCTGAAAAGTTAAAACATAATCCACCAACGGATCTTCCTGAGCTTCTTTTCTTTTTGATAAGCAGGGACCGATAAATACGGTAATGCTATCGGGATACTTTTGTTTTGCAATTTCTGCCGTATAGTGCATAGGAGTATAAGTGTCGGACACAAACGGTTTTAATTTTTCAAGATGTTTTTTTACCAATCTTATATAAGCATGACAGCATGATGTTGTCATAAATTGTTGTTTGTTTACAACCAATTTATTTTCAAATTCTTCCGCTTCTTTTTTTGCGGTTATATCCGCACCTAAAGCTACTTCAAAGACATGTTCGAAACCTATTTGTTTTAAAGCGGTTGTAATTTTGCCGACAGATGCTCCGAACTGTCCTGTTATTGAAGGAGCTATCAATGCTATAAGTTTTTTCGTATGCAAAAGTTTTAATACATCAAGAATTTGTCTCCTTACCATTATGGCACCGAACGGGCATGCTCCTATACATTTACCGCAACTTATACATAAACTATGATCTATATTTGCTCTGCCTTTACCGTCTTTTTTTATTGCGTTTACGGGGCAGGCCTCTTCGCAGGGAACAACAAGTTTTAAAATTGCATTATAAGGACAAGCTTCTTTAAATTTACCGCAGTTTTTACATTTGTCTGTATCTATATGTGCTTTGTGATCTTCAAAAGATATCGCACCGAAATTACATGCGTTTATACATTTTCTTGATAAACATTCTTTACATATTTCGCTTACCATGAACCTGCTTTTAACACAAGCAGAGCATGCGGATTCAAGTACTGTTAAAAGTTTATTGTTTGTTTTATACTTTTTTTCATTTTCCGGTTTAAGATAATCGGAAAGCGGTAACGCTTCATCAACATCGTTTATTGAATATCCCAGTGCAGCAAGAGTTCTTAACTTTAAAATAGCTCTTTCTTTATATACGCAACAGCGAAACGGAACTTCCGAATATTTCGGACGCATATCAAATGGAATAAGTCTGGTGTTTGCGGTAAAATTATCTGATAAAAATGCTTTTATCAAGCGTACCAATACTTCACGTTTTAATCTTTTTGTTTCCAGTTCTGAACTACTCATTTATCTAACCTTTTTTCTATTGCTGCGATTACTTTATCTAAATCTGCCGAGGAAATAGCCTCATCTTCCACATAAACATACGGGGCCTTTGAAAATGAATCGCTTTC
>JAFPUA010000125.1 GCA_017413305.1 Candidatus Ruminimicrobiellum caprinum | reverse complement strand
GTTGCAAGATAAAAAGTGTCTCTCGGATATTTTTTTAGTGCTTTACCCATTGCTTTTTCAGATTCGCCGCCATGATAAATATATGCGGTATCATAATAATTTATACCATGTTCCATTGAATAATCTACCATTTGTTCAACTTGTTTTTGGTCTATTTTTGTTTCTACTCCATCAAGGATAGGTAATCTCATTGCACCGAAACCAAGCAACGAAACTTCTACATCTTTCCCTTTTAAATATTGTCTCTTTGAAACTTTATCTGCTAAATTTTTTGTTTGAGTTACTACTTTTTTACATGCGGATAACACTACCGTACCGATTGTTGTAAATAATGCAGATTTTAAAAATTCTCTTCTGTTCATAAAAAATCCTCCGGATTTTTTAGGTTATGGGGTTATTAGGTTATAGGGTTATAAATTATTTTTAGTTATTTGTCGTTAAACCTATAACCTCATAACCTTATTACCTTATAAACTATAGTTATATTGTATCAAATAGAGCAACTCTAATGTCAAGATTATAAATCCTTAATCCAATCTTTTTTTAAACATCCATGCTGCAAAAGATAATGTAATACAGGCAATAATTATTAATGGTATCAAATTCATTATAATATCTTCCAAAATCATGCCTTTTAAAAATATACATCTTGTTATCTTTATAAAAAATCTTAACGGATTGGCATAAGTTAAAATTTGTAAAAATTGCGGCATATCTTCTACCGGTGACACAAAACCGGAAAGCAAAACTGCCGGCATTTGAAATGTAATTATTCCCAAAATTGCCTGTTGCTGTGTTTTGGCAATTGACGATATTGAAAGACCTACACCTACAATTGAAAGTAAAGAAACCGCTATTGCTCCAAAAAGATAAAACGGATTTCCGGCAAACGGTATTTTAAATACTATTACAGCCAAAAAAGACATTATTGATGTAACGGTTAACGCCAAAATAAACGGAGGTATAGTTTTTCCCAACAAAATTTCAAAAGAACTTAAAGGAGTTATTATAAGTTGATCAAAAGTGCCTAATTCTCTTTCCCTTGCAACGGATAATGCCGTAAGTAAAAGAGTAACTACAAGAGCAAGAAGAGAAACAATAACTGTTAAAACATACCATCTGTATTCGAGATTGGCATTAAACCAATTCCTGACTGATATATTCACCGGAGAAACTGATTTTGTAAGTTCCATATTATATCCGTTGATTATTTGTGTTGCATAAGAACCGGCAATTGAAGCGGAATTTGTTTGTCTGCCGTCGGTGACAATTTCTACGGATACCGGTTTGTTTGCTTTAATGTTTTTTGAAAAATCGTTGTTTATATAAATACCTATTAAAACTTTTTGAGTATCGATTTTTTCTTTCAGTTCTTCAAAACCGTTAACGTAATATATTTTTCTAAAGTACGGTGAATTATCAAACTTTTCAATTAAACTTTTACTTTCAAAACTGTTGCTGTTATCCAAAACCGCCATATCAATATTGCGAACTTCCATTGTTATTGCTGCGGAAAAAACAAAAAACATCATAAAAGGCATAACCATAATAATGGCTCTTGTTCTTTTATCTTCCCAGATGGTAATAAATTCCTTTTTTATTAAAGATATTAAACGAATCAACATTTAATTCTCCAACCGCAGTG
>JAFPUA010000124.1 GCA_017413305.1 Candidatus Ruminimicrobiellum caprinum | reverse complement strand
TGTTTATTCCGGTTATACTATACCACCTTTTTACGACAGTCTTATTGCAAAAATTATAGCTTATGCTCCTACAAGAGAAGAGACCATATCTAAAATGTCCAGAGCATTAAAAGAAGTAATTATTGAAGGTATAAAAAATACGGCTTCGTTACATGCAAAAATTATGGCTAATGAATATTTCCATGAAGGAAATATTTGCACAGATTTTTTACCTAAGTATGTATTTAACAAATAGAAGACCGGAGGAAAAGTGAAAGATACAATAATATCTTTAATTCAAGAAAGTATTGACGCAAAGAAAAAGATGTTGGATGAAGGACAATTAGTATATATACAATCAATAGCAAACAAAATAAACGAAGCTTACCAAAACGGTAAAAAAACAATAATATTCGGTAACGGCGGTTCAGCTTGTGATGCTTTACATTTTGCAGCGGAACTTGTTTGCAGATTTGAAAAAAACAGAAATGCATTACCTTCAATAGCATTAACAGAAAACATATCTTCTCTTACAGCTATAGGTAATGATTTCGGTTATGAATATGTTTTTTCAAGACAAATAGAAGCTTTTGCAAATAAAGGTGATATAGTAATTGCAATAACAACTTCGGGAAATTCTGAAAATGTTATAAAAGCAGTTGAAAAAGCTAAAGAAATGGGACTTTTTGTTATAGGTCTTACCGGTGAAGACGGCGGACAATTAAAACTCTTATCCGATATGTGTTACAGAGCACCGTCAAAAGTTACAGGAAGAATTCAAGAATGTCACATATTACTTTTACATATACTTGCAAAATTGGTAGAGGAAAAAATCTTTGCAGAATAAAAAAATCTGTTCCAGGAAAAAAATAATAGAAATCGTTAAACAATTAAAAAAAGAAAATAAAAAAATTGTTTTTACTAACGGTTGTTTTGACTTGTTACATATCGGACATGTCAGTTTATTTCAAAAAGCAAAAACATTAGGTGATGTTTTAATAGTTGCAATAAATTCAGACAAATCTTTAGCAGGACTTAAAGGTCCTAAAAGACCTTTAGTTCCACAAACAGACAGAACAAAATTGTTAGCAGCATTAAGTTGTATAGATTATGTTGTAGTGTTCGGTGAACAAACTCCGTATGAGTTATTGAGTAAATTAAAACCGGATATTCTTGTTAAAGGCGGAGATTATAAGATACAAGATATTGTCGGTAAAGAATTTGTAAAAAAAGTTTACAGATATCCTCTCGTTGAAGGAAAATCAACGACAAACTTGATAAAACTTATTGTTAAGAGATACGGGAAAAACACAAAGTGATTTTTCGTTGAAGGGTTGAATGGTTGAAAAATTGAAATTGGAAAAAAAATTTATAAGAATATTAGATACTAATTTAAACAGGTGTAAAGAAGGTCTGCGAGTAGTTGAAGATACTTGCAGATTTGTTTTTTGTGACGAAACTCTTTATAAAAAAATAAGAAAAGTTAGACACTTATCATCAAAATATTTAGTTGACCAATATGAACAAATGTTATCTGCAAGAGATAGTATAAAAGATTCCGGAAGAAAAGCAAAAGAACAATCAAGAGAAAATTTAAAAAATATAGTAATAGCAAATTTTAAAAGAGTCCAAGAATCTTTAAGAGTTTTAGAAGAATAT
>JAFPUA010000123.1 GCA_017413305.1 Candidatus Ruminimicrobiellum caprinum | reverse complement strand
GAAAAGTCAGGTAAAAGATCCAATTCCGGAGATTTTTCTATGGAGCAGGAGCTCCAGATGAAAATAAAAGGTAGTGTCGGCGACAGACTGGAATTGAATGTTGATTTTGACGATACACAAGAGGATAAAAAGGATATTTCTATAGTTTATAAGGGGAAAGGGGAAGAATTTGTTCAAGAGGCGGCTTTTGGTGATATTAATGTTAGTCTTCCGAGTACGGAATTTTCAGGGTATTCAAAAGAACTTTTCGGTGCAAAAATCGATACAAAATATAAAGGTTTAAAAACAAAAGCTTTCTTTTCTAAAACAAAAGGTTTTTCCGAGAGTAAACAGTTTAAAGGTTCAGCAAAAACGGAAAAGAAAATAATAGCCGATACATCATATATAAAATTAAAATATTATTCTCTTCTTAAAGACGGTGAAACTAAAAGTATTAGAAATGATTCTGCCAAAGTTTATCTCGATAAAATCAAAACTACCGTCTCGGATTATATAGTTATAACATCATCAACAACACTTGTTTATATGAAAGATCCGTCTACAACATATAACGGTAATTTTGTTAAACTTGTGGCAGGTACTGATTATACAATAGATTACAACACGGGAATAATTACATTTAGAAATTCTTTATCCGGGCAGTATGTCGTTGCCGTAGATTATCAGTATACAGATGGAACATGGTTGTCGGATTCTTCCTCAGGGAACCCTCAAGTAATTAAAGATACAAATAATACTGATGCTCTATCTACGGAAGTTCATACATTTTATAATTTGGGTAATTATCAAATTACAAAGTATAACGGAAGAGATAATTTTATATTGGAAATAAGAGATTTGAATGATACTGTTCCTTCTCAAATTTATGGAGGGAAACCTGTTCCTAAATTTCCTAATGTTGAGGGTTACGATGCAAATATGATTGTAGATTATGATAACGGTGTGTTTAATTTAAGCCCCGTTACAGGAAAACCTTTACATGATGATTTATATACATCCAACACACACAGATATAATTTTGTCGCACAGTATCAATATAAAGTAAAAATATTTACATTAAGAGCTAATATAGTTCCTATGTCGGAAAAAGTTATAGTCAATGGAAGAACATTGAAAATAAATGAAGATTATGTTATTGATTATGATGTAGGTATTTTAACCATATTAAAAGAAGATCTTATCAATAACGATGTTACTATAGATGTCTCTTATGACTATTCTCCTATTGCCGGAGGATCTGCAGGATCTACTCTGGTAGGGTTGCGTTCCCAATATGATATTAATAATAAAATGAATGTAGGCGGAAGTTTTATATATGAATTTTCTGCAGAAGAGGATAAACTGCCGGATGTCTATTCTACTCCGTCCAGTACTTTCGTCGGAGAAATTGATGCAAAAGTGCAGGATATAAAACTTTCAAATAAATTAAGTTTTTCTGCAAGCGGAGAATATGCTACCAGTAAATATATTAAAAACACTACCGGTAAAGCAATAATAGAATCTATGGAAAGTGCTAAACTTGACGATAGTTTTTCTTTAATTGATGACGATTGGTTTTATTCTGCAACGCCCAGAGATACTTTTGATGCAACTTATGATACAAATGCGGCTACATGGCGAAATTACGATGTCGAGAAAAAGTCTATCGATAAAAATCTCGAAATTGTTTCCGGAGAGAAACAACAGGTTATGGATATAAATTATAACTTGCTCTCGTGTGATTATGTTTCTATCAGTCAGGTGGTATCTGTTTCCGGTTATGATTTTTCAAAAAAATTATATTTGGAACTTTGGATAAAAGCAAATCTTAATCAAGTAAATTTAAGACTTGATTTAGCTTCTGCAATAAACGAAGATTCCGATCAGAATGGCATACTTGATACTGAAGATAAAAACGGTGACGGAATTATCAGCCCTTGGGAAGATATAGGTCGTGATTTTACGAACAGAGATTCTTCCATATCAAAAATCGGCGCAGGTAACGGAAGGCTTGATACAGAAGATATAAACGGAAACAACAAATTGGATAGCTATGAAATAAATATGTCCAGTTTTACCATAGACGGTATAACCTACGGAGATAGAAACAAATTTGAATGGCAGAGAGTACAGATTCCTCTGGATATTTCAACAGACGCACAAAAAGAAAAATGGAAAAATATCAGAGTTGCCAGACTTACAATCAGCAATGTTGTACCGGGTACAGGATATAGTGGAACATTGACGGTAGGGAAGATTTCCGTAGTTGGTAATAAGTGGACTAAAGAACAGAGTAATGATTTAAGTAAAAGTGAAATTTTTTCGATAGGACGCGATAATCCAAAATATATTTCTCTTTTAACGAATCATTATTACAGAAGTTTATATGATATAGACTCTTCCGCAGTCAGAGATGAACAGGCTCTTGCAATAAGCTACGATTCTTCGGCAAGTACAGATTTTTTTGCAAGGACTACTTATTCTTCCGGTTTTGATATATCAATTTACGGCGGTTTTAAATTCTTTGTATATGTATCAAGTGATACAGCAACAAGTACTTCCGATAAAAGTGAGTTTGTTATGCGTGTCGGTGGCGATGAAAACAATTATTTTCAATACAGCATTCCTATAACTGATGATTTTATGAATAAATGGAATCTTATTGAGATAACCCAAACAGGCTATGGTGCTACGGCAAAGTGGGCGACATCAGATTCCAAGTCAACAATAATAACAGTGGGAAACCCAAGTTTGCAGAAAGTAGCTTTTATAGAAACAGGTGTTAGAACTAACGGGGTTGATGTCGGTGAAGTATGGATAAATGAAATTCATGTTACCGACGCAAAGAGTAAGGATGGTAGTGCATGGAAAGCTGATATGAGTTTAAAGTGGGCAGGAACTGATAAGATAGGTGCCATAAGTGTAGATATGCACAGAAAAAGTATTGATAAAGATTTTCAAACTTTTGCTCCTGGAACATATGACAGAGATCTGTTGGAAGATTCCGTAAATGTAAATTTTAAAGGTATCAAACTTAATAAAAATACCGAACTTCTCCCGATAAACGCATCATTGACAAAAACAAAAACGGTTACTCCGTTGGCATTGCAAAACACTTCAGATCAAGTTTCTGTTCTTGACCAGGGTAAAGTGGTTGCATATACGGGAAAAGTTAATACGGTAATTGCCGCAGGTAACGATCTTCCAAAAGTTACTTTGGAATATAACAGATTTATACAGGATACGGAAAACATCGAAAGACTTGAAGATAAAGAGACCATTTCAGCTAATATGGTTTATTTAAACCCTATAGATTTTGATTTGCTCCCGACAAGTATAGTCGGAGATTATAAAGTTAGTAACTCTTTCTACAAAGTATATCCGACAGAACATATTCAGGATACAAATACTTTCCTTGATATAGATACTATGCGTAAATACATGGATGTTAACGACTTTTTAACTTTAGAAAAATCTGAGACATACGGGTTAAAAATGCCATTTTCATTTTTTGATAAAGTAATTTTTTCTCCTGCATATGTTATTACCAGAGTAAATGAAAAAAATAAAGAATATTTTGTAAATGAAGAACTGTTTTATGATAAATCTTTAAATCAGGATGTTGGTGCCAGCCTGAATTTCCAAGTGGCAAAATGGTTCCAGCCAAATATTTTATATAGCATTAATACGGTCGAAACCTATGATTTAAATTATAGTACAAATACATCGAATATTATTTATCCCGGTCAGAAAAAATATATCGAGAGAGTCGGAAAAACAGAAATCACATGGAACTTGCAGGCAAAAGATATTGTGCACAGTAAGTATTTAAACAGTTTAACATTTACAACATCTTACAGAATGCAGGATTCCGATGCTTATTCCAATGTAGAAAAAGACTTCTCTTCTATAGGCTTGAGTATTGATAAATTGTGGGTAAGGGGAAATACTTTAAAGGAAATTCTCCCGGTATATTCAACATCTTCTTATACGGTTAAGAAAGTTTTGCAGAGGGATGACAGAAGAGTTATCGGTAGATATAATCCTTTTGAAGCTTTTGATTTGAAAGGTAAGTTGATGCCTATAAAAACAATGAGCGTAAGTTTCGGCTTTACCGAGGGAGATGAAGACTCTTATAATACCGGAACCATAAAGAATTCTTATACTAGAACATGGCCGGATATTTTAATAGGTATGAGCAGATTTGAAAAAGTGTTTGGCAAAAATTGGATGAGTGATACACAGCTGAATTTAAAATATAATAATAAAACAACTGCCGTAGAAAGAACATCTTTTGGAGAAAGTGTTATGTACGGCGGAGACTATAAATTTAAACTTTATAAAAAATATGATATTTTTGTTTCGGCAGATATTACAACCAATAAT
>JAFPUA010000122.1 GCA_017413305.1 Candidatus Ruminimicrobiellum caprinum | reverse complement strand
CTCTCTTTCTTAATTTCATCCATTTTTTCTTTATCGCTATCCAAAATAACCTTTACATCTTCAGTTGGATAAAAAGCCTTATATAATGAATGGATATCATATGTATATTTATCTTCACTTATCAGAACAACCTGCATAATTTACCTCTGCAAAATTTTTGTTGCAATTTTCAATTATATTTGATATCCTATAAAGATATGAAAATTTGTAGAAACTTTTTAAAAATTAATAAAGCCAACTATTTAAAATTTATTGAAAAGAAAAATTCTTCTATGGAAAAGAAGTTCAAATCTGTGCCTTTTTCTGAGAGAATTGTTCTTTTGCCGCACTGTATGAGAAGTACCGGCAACTGCAAAGCAAAAGACGAGGGAACATATTACACCTGCGTTGGCTGCGGTGCATGCAAAATTGCACAGATAACAAAACTTGCAAAAGAGCTGGGCTATAAAAAAGTGTATATAATGAAAGGCGGCAAGGCTATACAAAATCTTTTAGTTCAAGAAAAAATCAAAGCTGTTGTTGCTGTTGCTTGTCATTTTGAAGGTGCACAAGGTATAAAAATGACAGATAAACTAAAAGTTATAACACAGTTTGTTCCTTTATTAAAAGACGGTTGTTGTGATACCGATGTAGATATAGAAAAAGTAAAACAAATAATGGAGTTGAAGTAAAAATAAATGGAAAAGTTAAAATTTACAGAACTAAATTTGTCGACGGAAATACTTAAGGCTGTTGCAGATATGGGCTTTGAAGAAGCTAGCCCCATACAATCGCTTGCTATACCTAAAATGATAGAAGGCATAGATATTATCGGGCAGGCACAGACAGGAACCGGAAAAACTGCTGCTTTCGGTATTCCAATACTTGAAAAAATTAATGCTAAAGAAAAAACTACACAAGCGCTTGTAATGTGCCCTACCAGAGAGCTGGCAATACAGGTTGCAGAAGAACTTAAAACTCTTTCAAAATATAAAAGAGGAGTAAACATTATTCCCGTTTACGGCGGACAGCCTATTGTTCGTCAGATGTCTGCATTGAATAAAGGTGCACATATTGTTATAGGTACTCCCGGAAGAATTATTGATCATATAGAAAGAAAAACAATAAAGCTCGACAAAGTCAGAACCGTAGTTCTTGATGAAGCCGACGAAATGCTTGATATGGGTTTTAGAGATGATATAGAACTTATTTTAAAAAATCTTCCGGAAGAAAAACAGACGGCATTTTTTTCTGCGACAATGCCTAAAGAGTTTATGGCTTTAACAAGAAAATATCAAGTTCATCCGGAAACCATAAAAGTTGTACACGAGAAATTGACCGTACCTTTAATAGAACAGCTTTACTGTGAAGTTCGCGAACATCAGAAAGTTGAAGCCTTGGCAAGATGTCTTGATATGTACGATCCGAAACTTTCTTTGATATTCTGCAATACGAAAAGAAAGGTTGACGAACTTGCCGCACAGTTGCAAATAAGAGGCTATTCCGCAGATGCTATACACGGTGATATGAACCAAACTCAGCGTGACAGAGTGATGGATAAGTTCAGAAACAATAAGATAGAAATTCTTATTGCTACCGATGTTGCTGCACGCGGTATAGATGTGGACGATGTTGAAGCTGTTTTCAATTTTGATATTCCGCAGGATATTGAAGCTTATGTTCACAGAATAGGCAGAACAGGCCGTGCAGGAAGAACAGGAAAAGCATTTAGTCTTATTGCAGGCAGGGATATTTACAAATTAAGAGATATTCAGAGATATACGAAGACTACGGTTAAAAGAATTCCCGTTCCGTCGCTTGCCGATGTGGAAAATGTAAAAATTTCTTCTTTTATGGAAAAGTTAAAAGAAACTTTAAAGCAGGATACTTTTGAAAAATATATTACAAAAATAGAATCTTTAATTACGGACAATATTACTTCCGTTGATGTTGCTGCAGCACTTTTTGAAATGATGGTAGAAGCAGAAAACGATAAGCAGCATGAAGATATCGACTTAAATGTTCCGAGTTTTGAAAGAGATTTTTCCAAAAAGCATGATCGCGGAGACAGAAAATCCGGAAAGAAATTCGGAGATAAGAAAGGCAGAAGACGCGGCGGTGTGGAACAAGGTATGACAAGACTTTTTATAAATATAGGCAAAAGCAAAAAAGTTCGTCCCGGCGATTTTGTAGGCGCAATTGCAGGCGAGACTGGCATTAACGGAAATGCAGTAGGCAGTATAGATATTTATGACAAGTTTACTTTTGTTGAAGTGCCTTCACAAAATGCACAGCAGGTAATAAATGCGCTAAACAACAGCAACATTAAAGGTCACAGAGTTGCAGTAGAAAAAGCACAAGGAAGATAGGAGCAAAAAATATGCCATTGTTTGAATTTATATGTAAAAAGTGTGGAAAGAAATTTGAAAAATTAGTTTTTTCAACGGACAACGAGAAATTGAAATGTCCTGAATGTAATAGCGAAGATGTAGAAAAACAGTTTTCAACTTTTTCTGCCAATTCTTCCGGTTCGGCAAAAAGTGGTGGACACCACTGTTGCAACGGTTGTTGTCACCATCATTAATGTTCTTTGAAGTAATTTTACTTTTTTTCGAGCTGGCACTATTCGTTTATAT
>JAFPUA010000016.1 GCA_017413305.1 Candidatus Ruminimicrobiellum caprinum | reverse complement strand
TTAATACTTCATAAATATCTGCCCCGTCGACATTTGATACAAAATAAACTGCCGGTCCGTCTGCATAATATTTCAAAGCTTCACATACCATTCTTGGCCCCAAATCGGAACCGCCTATACCGATGTTAACAACTGCTTTTATTTGTTTCCCCGTAGCACCAAGCCATTTGCCGCTTCTTAAATTTTCGGTAAAGGTCTTCATTTTTTCAAGAACTTTTTTTATGTCAACCATAACATCTTTTCCGTCAACAAAAACGGAATTATTTGACATATTTCTTAATGCCGAATGAAGAACTGCTCTTTTTTCAGTCCAGTTAATTTTTTCTCCGGAAAATATTTTTTCAGTCCAAGTTTTTAAATCACTTGCTTTTACTAAATCAAGAAGAAGTTTTTTTGTTTCTTCATCAATAATATTTTTTGAATAATCAAAAAGTATTCCCAAATTTTCAAGTCTGATGCTATATTTGTTAAATCTGTCATTGTCTTTAAATAAATCTCTTAAATGAACAGATTTCATTTTTTCATAATGATTTTCTAAACTTTTCCACTCTTTACTTTCAACTAATCCCATTTTTTTTTCTCCTTGTTCTGTCCGTCATTGCGAGAGCTTTAGCTCGTGGCAATCCAGTGTCTTTGTCGTCGCTGCTCTTCCGACTATCTGACCTTCTAATTTTTCGTTGTATTATAACGAAAATTTGTATCCGACTTTAAAGAAAATGTCTTTATATGTTATATCGTTGCCGTTGTCTTTTGCTTCATATCTTGATGTATAAAGTTCCATTATATACTTATCAAAAAGTTCAAAGCCAACACCGCCTGCCACATATAAGCCTCCGGTAGCTCCATTACCATCATCTATAGAAAATAAAACATTATATCCGCCATCGAGTCTTAAATATGGTTTATATTCACCAAAACTTCCAAACGGATATACCATTATACTAATAAAAACAGGCAACATAGAAAACTGTTTACTTGAATAGTACTGATCTTTTCCGAAATCTTCTGCTTTTGCTTTTTTCCCTAAGCCAAGTCTTCTGTTAAATAAATAATCAAAGCCGAAACCGAATACCCAATGTTCATCCAAAGGTACTCTTGCTTCAACACCTATATTTAAAGCTCTATCAACTTCATAGTCACTTCTAAAAGTTCCAGGTAAACATATCGAAAGCTTTGGAATAAGGTCAATTGCATAAGAGCTGCTTGTAATAAAGGTAAGTACCAATAAAATTGATAAAAATTTTTTCATATATAAAAATCCTCCGTAATATTATATAGAACAACTTTAGAATTTTAGCAAATTTTTTTAAATTACGCCAACTTTTATAAGCTTATATCTTAAAATATAATTAGAAATTAGCAATTTATAATTACTAATTGTTTTTCTGTCGTTTAATGTTTGCACCGAGTTTACGGAATTTTTTCTCCAATGCTTCGTATCCTCTGTCGAGATGATATATTCTTGAAATTTCTGTTTTCCCCTTTGCGCATAACCCTGCAAGAACAAGTGCAGCCCCGGCACGCAAATCGGAAACCATAACAGGTGCTCCCGATAACTCATTTACTCCTTGTATGTAAACTTGTCTTCCTTCTATTTTTAAGTTTGCACCCAGTCTTTGCAATTCGCAGACATGCAAAAATCTGTTTTCGAAAACAGTTTCTTCTACAATAGAATTTCCGTTTACTAAACACATTAGTGCCATCCATTGTGCTTGTACATCCGTCGGGAATCCTGGATAAACTTCGGTTTTTATGTTTAT
>JAFPUA010000015.1 GCA_017413305.1 Candidatus Ruminimicrobiellum caprinum | reverse complement strand
TGCAATGCCTCTTTAAAAGTTCTGCCTAAAGCCATCGTTTCACCGACAGATTTCATTGCGGTACCCAATGTAGTATTTGTATCGCCAAATTTTTCAAAAGCAAATCTTGGAATTTTTATAACGTGATAATCGACTGTCGGCTCAAAACTTGCAGGGTTAGGTGCTGTGATATCGTTTGTTAACTCATCAAGAGTATAACCTACTGCCAACAAACTTGAAATTTTTGCTATAGGGAAACCAGTAGCTTTTGATGCAAGCGCTGATGAACGGCTAACACGAGGGTTCATTTCTATAACAACTAATCTTCCGTCTTTAGGATTTTGTGCAAACTGAATATTTGCACCACCGTGTCTCATACCGATAACTCTTAATATTCTAAATGAATCTTGTCTGATTTTGGCATACTCTTTTGCTGTAATCGTCATTGCAGGAGCGACGGTAATTGAATCTCCCGTATGCACACCCATAGGGTCAACATTTTCTATAGAACAAATAGCAATACAATTGTCTTTTCTATCTCTCATAACTTCCATTTCAAGTTCTTTCCAACCTAAAACAGACTCTTCTATTAAAACTTCACTTATAGGGCTAGCCTGCAAACCTGCTTGAACTATTTCTTCAAATTCTTCTTTAGTCCACGCAGTACCGGAACCTACACCACCGAGAGTGAACGAAGGACGAATAATTACAGGGAACCCTATAGATTCTGCAATTTCTCTTGCTTCTTTCATATTGTAAGCGTAACCGCTCTTCGGCAAATCAAGACCGATACTTTCAACCATTTTTTTGAAAAGTTTTCTGTCTTCCGCTTTTGAAATGGTATCAAAGTCCGCACCGATAAGTTCTACATTATGTTTTGCAAGAATACCTTTTTCAGCTAAAGCAACTGCCAAATTTAATGCTGTCTGTCCACCTAACGTTGGAAGAATTGCATCGGGTTTTTCTTTTTCAATAATTTTTTCTACTATTTCCGGAACTAACGGTTCAATGTATGTAGCGTCGGCAAATTCAGGATCTGTCATAATTGTGGCAGGATTGGAATTTACTAAAACTACTTTATATCCTTCTTTCTTGAGAGCTTTTATTGCTTGCACTCCGGAATAATCGAACTCACAAGCCTGACCGATAACAATAGGTCCGGAACCTATTATAAGAATTTTTTTAAGATCTGTTCTTTTAGGCATTTTTTTCCACCATATCAAAGAAATTTTTTACTAAATATCCTGTTTCGTCGGAATCTAAAGAAGGATAAAACTCTACTGCAAAATTATTACCTTTCTTGTTGGCGAAACCTGCGACCGTGTTATCATATAAGTTTATATGTGTTACCTGCAAATTTTCATTTTGTTCAATGGAATCTTTATCTACATAATATCCATTATCCTGAGATGTTATTGCAATTTTGTTAGTTTGAATATCTCTTACAGGATAGTTAGCTCCTCTATGACCAATTTTATGTTTCACAACTTTTGCACCGTATGCAAGTGCCAAAACTTGTGAACCAAAACCTATTGCGAATATCGGCATATTTGGAGATTTTTTAATTATTCCTTTTACTGCATCAACTGCATATTGAGAATTTACAGCATATCCCGGACCACTTGAAAGAAAAATTCCTTTTGGATTTTCTTTTAAAATATCATCGGCTGTTGCTGTTGCCGGAAAAACTGCTACTTTATATCCTTGCGATTTAAATGTTTCTAAAAAACTGTTAGGAATACCATAATCAATTACCGCAATTGTCGGTTTGGAACCGTTCTCGTTAAAATAATATTTTTTATCGCAAGTAACAGTTTTCACGATATCTTCTTTATCGTAATCTTGAACTTTTGAAAGTTTAGCTTTTAAACTTTCTACATCAAAATCTTTTGTAGATACAATAGCATTCTGTGTACCGTGTTCTCTGATATATTTTACTAAAGCTCTTGTATCAAAACCTTCCATTGCAACTACATTTTCTTTAATAAGTTCGTCCTGCATGGAACGATCGGCTCTCCAGTTAGAATATCTTCTGCTGTACTCCTTAAAAAAAAGTCCGGTAGCTTGAATAGCTCCGGACTGAAAATCTTCTTTATTAAAACCGCAATCGCCAACATGTGGATGAGCAAAACAAATCAATTGTTTTGCTGTTGCAGGATCGGTAACAATTTCCTGATAACCGAATACTGCCGTATTAAATACAATTTCCCCTGCAGCTTCTCCATCTGCTCCGCAAGAAAAACCATTAAATACTTTACCATCTTGTAATACTAAAATACATTTATTTAAAACCATTTTACGTTCTTCCCCGTTTTTATAGTTTCTTCTCTTTTTCTTCCTAATGAAACAAAATCTATTTTTGCGCCGACAAGCTGTTCTAATCTCTTAATGTATTTCTTTGCGTTTTTAGGAAGCTTGTCATAGCTTTTTACACCGGTTACTTTTCCGTCAAGACCGGGCAACTCCTCATATACAGGTTTGCATCCTTTCTGAACTACTCTTGAGGCAGGAAATTCT
Source organism: Candidatus Ruminimicrobiellum caprinum (assembly GCA_017413305.1). Classification (GTDB taxonomy): domain Bacteria; phylum Elusimicrobiota; class Endomicrobiia; order Endomicrobiales; family Endomicrobiaceae; genus Ruminimicrobiellum; species Ruminimicrobiellum caprinum. The sequence continues at coordinate 2,455 of JAFPUA010000015.1, read as the reverse complement.
TTTAAAATTTTACCTTTGTATTTATATGCAACACAAACCTTTATTTTCTTTAATCCTTCCAAACAGTCAAGCTTTGTAAGAATAAGACGATTTATTCCGTTTACTCTAACACTGTGTCTTAATACAACGGCATCAAACCAACCGCATCTTCTCGGTCTGCCTGTAGTCGCTCCATATTCCTGTCCTTTATCTCTTAAGAACTCGCCCGTCTTATCAAAAAGTTCTGTCGGGAATGGTCCTTCGCCAACTCTGGTTGTATATGCTTTAACTACACCTAAAACATCATCTACACATGCAGGTCCGATACCTGTTCCAGTACTTGCTCCACCAGATGTAGGGTTAGAGGATGTTACAAACGGATACGTTCCATAATCTAAATCAAGCATTGTTCCTTGTGCCGATTCGAAAAGAATTTTTTTCTTCTTTTTCATTGCATCCGCCAACATTATAGATGTATCTGCAGCATATTTTTTCAAGAATTTTGATAAAACTGCATGATCTTTCAAAATTTCTTCTCTTAACTTCTTAATATCGCAAACTTTTTTAAGCATTGACTCTTTTTCTTTTAAGTTCTGGTCTAAAAGTTCAACAAAAACTTCTTTATCGATATAGTCTATTACTCTGATACCGACTCTTCTTACTTTGTCGGTATAACAGGGACCTATACCTTTTTTGGTTGTACCGATTTTTGTTTTTGTTCTGTCACTTTCAAGCATGCCATCTATAAGTTTATGGTACGGAAGAATAACATGTGCTCTTTCACTTACAAAAAATCTTCCATCTACAGGAATCTTCTTTGCTTTAAGCACATCAATTTCTTCTTTTAATGCTTTTGGATCGACTACCACGCCATTGGTAATCATACAAATTTTCTTAGGAAATAAAATTCCGGATGGAATTAAGTGCAGAACAAATGGTTTATCTTGATAAATCAAGGTATGTCCTGCGTTGTTCCCGCCCTGATATCTAACGATATAGTCGGAATCTGCTGCGAGGTAATGAACTACTTTACCTTTACCTTCATCACCCCACTGGGTGCCCAACACAACTAAAGTTGACATTTTGCCCTTCCATAAAACAACCGTTAATCTTGATTTCAAGATATAACGGTCTATATTTTAATATTATTTTTTTAATTTTCGCTGTTTTGTCGTTATCGTTAATTGTAAATTATACATCATAAATTGTAACTTGCAGTTTTACAGACCTTTCTTATTGTATTAAAAGATTTTTATTTTGTCAAAGGAAAAATTGCTTAAATAAATTTTATTCTTTTTTAGACCTAATGGCTCAAAAACAAAATATGCCCTCTCTCGCTCAATCGCCATTCGCTTGAATTTTTTAAAGCCGGGCTCCAACTGTGCTTTCCTAGAAGCAAGAGGTAGACGGAAAGCACCACGAACATGGTCGCCCTAAAATTCTCTGCTCAACTGAATTTTACTCTAAAAATTTCTGCGCTCATAGACGGCTACAGGCTTCGTTCGGGCATATTTTTCTTTTTGTTTATGCTATTTTTAAAATTATTGACAACAAAAATATTTTCAGGTATAATAAAAGTGTAATTAAAACTTAATAGAATGTTTTTGGAATCTCTATACAAGATAGAGAACTCTTTTGTGAGAACAAAAGCGGCTATCAGTCCAAAAACAGTCGTCTAAAGGTTTAGAAATGAACCAGAAGCTATGTTGATTCATTTTTAAATATATTTTTTTCGCCTCTTTATGAGGCGGAATGACGGCTGTATGGGTAGTCTGATAGCCACCCTACAGTCGTTTTTCTTTTTGTATCACAAAATCTTTTCTGTACAAGAAATTCCAAAGAAATAACTAAATAAAAGGAGAATTGTTATGAAACAAAAAGGGTTTTCTTTAATGGAATTGGTGGTGGTAATTATGATTGTCATTATACTGTCTTTAATATCCGGACCAATTTACAACTCTTTTGCAGGAAAGGCAAGTATGTCTGAGGGATATGCATTGCTTGGAACTATTAGAACTGCGCACGAAAGATTTTTTGCAGAAAAAGGATACATGCTTCAATCAACTCATGGCGGAGGTCAAAATTTAGTATTTACGAACTTTGATAGTGCATTAAATGTAGATGCACGAACCAACCTTTACTATACTTCTTTTTGTGCACATTATGGTTGGTCTGATACCGCTGGTTTTTGCGCTATAGTAAGAGCAAGAGATTATCCTGGAATAACAATGAATTATAATTTAACAACAGGGGTAACAGTGATATCTAGATAAATTTCAGAACTTAACCATAGCTTTGTTCTGAATCGGACAGGGTTGCAACATAGCAGCAACTCTGTCTTTTTTGATGATAAAAAATATATTTTATAAACATGGATTACAGATCGGAGTCTGCAATGATAAACTTGCTGTTTTTGTTGTCGTTAGATTTGTAAGTTCGTAGGTGAGACGAAGTAATTTCAAAACGCGGTGTACGA
>JAFPUA010000121.1 GCA_017413305.1 Candidatus Ruminimicrobiellum caprinum | reverse complement strand
TTCTTTTAAAGTTTATGGTAGAGGCCTCTTCAAAATATTTTGTAGGAACTGGGATATCCCCTATTCTAAAACCGGCCAAAGCCATCTGTACAACAATATGCTGATCAAAAACAAAATCATCGGAATTTGCTTCGAAATTTATAGTTTCTAAAACTTTTCTTGAATACGCTCTGTAACCTGTATGGTATTCACCTAAATTTAAACCCAAGACAACATTTTCTAAAATAGTAAGACATCTGTTAAAAAAATATTTGTAAAAAGGCATACCGCCTTTTAATGCTTCTTTTCTTGTTCTGATTCTGTTAGCAAACATTACATCGCAAATATCTTCCTCGATAATACCTGCCAAAAAAGGAACCAAACGCGGGTCATACTGATAATCCGGATGAAGCATTACAACAATATCAGCACCCATATCCAACGCTGTTCTGTAGCAAGTTTTTTGGTTGGCACCATACCCCATATTTTTATCATGTTTTATAACCTTAAGACCTAACTCTTTTGCAACTTTAACCGTATCGTCAGAAGAATTATCATCTACCAACAATATATCGGAATAAGATCCTTTGGGAATTGTATCAAGCGTCTGCCTTAAAGTTTGCGCAGCATTATACGCCGGCATAACTACAACTACTTTACTTTTCATTTTTATCCTCAACTTTTTGTTCGGAAACTGCAAATTTAAACAAATCGGAAAAAGAAATTCTTTCTTTAATTATTCCTATAACACCAAGCGCATAAACTGTCATCATCTCTACAAAATGTGTCGCTGCCATTGATGTGAAAGCCATGGTTTCGCTGATACCAAACAAGCCGAGCGTTACCATACCTACACCTTCTATTGCACCGATAAACGCCGGTGCCGTCGGAAGCATAGTGGCAATACCTGTTGTAACTATAACAAACAAACACTGAATTATTGAAACATCAACGCCGAACGACATAAAAAATATTTTGTACGCCCATGCCTCGATATACCAAACAATTACGGAAGTTAAAAAAACATTAAAAACAAGTTTTTTATTTTGAAAAAATTTTAGCCCGCTTGCGAACTTTAAAAATATCGATTTTATAAATTCATTCAGTTTCTGCGGAAGATGAAATTTATATAAAATTTTTAAAAATTTCTCTTCATCTTTAGACATAAAGAACAGAACAATAAATGCCAAACCAAAAATTATTGCACATAATATAAAAGATTTCTGTAACCATCCCGGAATATTAGGCACAAACATTCCTATCAAGAAAAATGCAATTATAAAAATAATTACATCCATTAATCTTTCAACAACAATAGTTGCAAAAACGCTGCTTTTGGAAATTTTTAATTTTTCACCGGCGACAAGAGCTCTTACAAACTCGCCCAATCTTAACGGTAAAATATTGTTCATAAAAAAACCAAAAATCAAAAAGAAAAAACTGCCGAAAATTTTTATTTTTTTAAGAGGAATAAGGATATATTCCCACCTTATACTTCTTACAACATAAGAAAATGCATAAACAAGCACACCGACAAATATTAAACTTATATTTGCATTTTTTATAAGAGATATTGACTGTTTAAAATCTATATTTCTTATACATAACCAAATTAAAATTATGCTGACTAAACAACCTAAGATAATTTTTAATGAATGCTTTTTCATTTATGTAAAAATTGCTCCACAATTTTTCAGTTTATAGTTTATAGCTTATAGCTTATAGTTTTTGGAAAACGACATTGTTTTAGATTTTTTGCTTTGCAAAAAATGCTTATTATCCCGTCTGGAAGACACACTAAACTCTAAGCTCTCAACTCTCAGCTGTAAGCTCGTTTTTTTCAATCATCTGCAGATATTCTTCCAAGTTTGGGTTAAACCTGTCGTAAACTATCGCCTCTTTTATGTAATGAATAGCTTCTTCTTTTTTGCCCATGTTCCAATATGTAGAAGCAAGATAACTTCTTATTTGAGAACTGTTTTTATAAAGTTCCAATGCTTTTTTGTTATAGGCAATAGATTTATCCGCATACTCTTGACCTTTATCTCCTCTGACCATATCGTACAAAGCGAAATAGCCTTTCCCTAATTGAGTATAATATTCAGGATTTTTCGGATCATATTTTGCCGCCTCTTCAAACTCTTCAATGGCTAAACGATATTGATCTTGAATATAATATTCTATACCTTTTTTGTAATGAATATGCCCTATAACAGGTTTGATTGTAACGGCACCGATATAAAGAACTAATACCGCTAAAATATAAACACTCATTTTTTGTTTTGTTCTTTTTACAGGTTCTGCATCAAAAACAGAACACATTATCACAAAAAACATCAACATATTTGCAGGAACAAAGAAACTGTAATCAATTAAATTTACTATCAAAAATGCTGTTATACTCAATGCTATCACAATATAAAAATAATTATCATTTTCTTCTATAATTCTATCAATAACTTTAATATAAAAGCTGGCTATTAATGCAATAAAGCTCAGCAAACCAACTATTCCCGTATCTGCTAAAAACTGCATTATTATGTTATGTGCAAACAAAGTATTAAGTACAAGTTCCGGACGGAAAGTTTTAAACAAGACAGCATAGTTGCCAAGCCCGCAACCAAAGAAAATATTTTGTTTAAAAATTATGTATGCCGTCTTCCACCAAACAATTCTTTCTGCCAAACTGTTAAAATCAGACTTTAAGAAAGAAATATATCCAATGCTTGCAACAAGAAGTAAGCCAAATAAACATATAAGAATTTTAATATAGTTATTCTTGCGATACTGTAAAAGAAAAATCAGTGTCAACAAAAACGCTACGGCTATTGCAACTCTGCACCTTGTAATAACTATAGCCATCAAAACAAATATCATTATTACCGTAAAAACATTTTGATTTTTCTTTTCCTTAATAAAAACAAAAAATAACGGATACACCAGAACAAGAAAACCTGCAATAACATTAATATTTAATGCGACTGCATCATAAAAATTATCTACAGTAAGAAAACTCTGTGGGTTGGCAACAAATCTGGAAAACAACATCATTGCTAACCATAAAGCAATAAAAAGCGGAACAAAAAATATTTTCTTTTTCATATCAAGCGGCAAAAATGTCATATTGAATCCTGCGAAAAGTGCCGACACCAAAACAAATGTGTAATCTCGCGTATTTACTTGAAAATCTGCATTTGCATAAGAGATATAACATACTATCAACAAAGCCGCTGACGGTAAAATATAAGAGTTTAGTTTTGATTTATAATTATTTAACAGAAAAAGTGTTGATGTTAACAGAATTAAAAAAATAGCTATTTGTATGGAATACACAAGAGAAAATTTCGATACTATCGAAACTACCATAACAACCGCTAAAAGAAATGCTGTAATAAAAAAATTATTTTTAATATCCGCCATATAAAATCCTAATTTTATAAACCGGTGAAGACATATTTTGTAAGAAAACTTTCTTCTATCGCGGTTATAGTGTTTATCACCACAGCCGGAGCCGGCATAAACAAAACTATGTAAGATGCTATAGCCAAATAAGGGCCAAATGCTATTTCCTGTTTCCTTGCTATTTTTTTAAAAATCATCAAAGATATTCCGACAATACTGCCTAAAAAGCACGCTATCGCAATAGCAAGAAGAACTCTATCCCAACCTAAAAATGTTCCTACTCCTGCCATGATTTTTATATCACCGCCACCCATGGCATCTTTTTTAAACATTATTTTGCCCAACACTGCTACTAAATACAAAGAACCACCACCTGCTAAAAAGCCTAACACAGAGTTGAATATTCTCTGCAATACAGTATCGCCCAAAGTATAGTTGAAAAAACTTACACCAAGACCAACTATCATTAACATAAAAGAAAACTCATCGGGAATTATCTGAAATTCAAAATCAATAGCTGTTATCACCATCAATGTAAATACCAACAGACAAAACGGTGCTAAAATATAAGAATATCCGAAAAGAAAATACATAGATAAAAACAAAAAACCGCAAAGCAATTCTATCGCAGGATAAATAGGCGAAATTTTTTCTTTGCAGTTACGACACTTAGCACCTAAAAAAATATAACTTAATACTGGAATATTATCATACCATTTGATAGGAGATTTGCATTTCGGGCAATGGGAATTCGGTTTTACGATAGAAATATCTCTCGGCATTCTGTATATACAAACATTTGCAAAACTGCCGAAGCAGAGCCCGAACATAAGAACAAGTATTATTTCAAACATATCAAACCCTAATAAGAACTCCAAACAACACCTTTGGAATCTTTCTCGTTACAATCTATCCAAAGTTCGCCTGCTTGTCTGTCTTCCGTATCTTCAACTTGATATGCCCACTTACCTGAATCTCCTGTAGGAGAGGTAGTTATTACAGAATAAGGATTGTGATAAGGAGGGCAGTAACATTCCGGAATATATTTTATATATTTTCCGTCTTCAGCTACCAAAACATCATTGATATCTGCACCCGGATATGTTCCCATATTTTCACCGTAATATACAGCAACTGCAGCTCTTAACGCTGTTAAATTTGCTTTTGTTGCTGCTT
>JAFPUA010000120.1 GCA_017413305.1 Candidatus Ruminimicrobiellum caprinum | reverse complement strand
TGTTTATTCTATCGCAACGGCCTGTTTGATTGTGGGGATTGTTTTAGGATTTGTGATAGCACCTAAAGGTTCTGAACAACATGGTTTGGAGGATGTTGCTTGGAATGAAGAAACGCCTAAAGGTCGTGTGCGTTGCGGAAAAACGGATTCTTCACAGGCCTGCACATTCTATATCCTCAATTCTTTTAAGCAAGATTTGACCGGGCGAGATTTCTTCAAACTTGCGGCACAGTTGACCGGAAGAGAAGAATTTATGATTGAAACTGAAAATATGCAATACGCCACGACAAAAATTAAGCCGGGCTTTTTTGTGCAGCTTAATATTCCGGCTCTAAAGTAATTTTGAATATAAAAAAGGGGAGGACAATTACCTCTCTTCTTTTTTGCTTTTCTATTCTTTTTCTTTATTTTTGCTATTTTTCTTTTCGGCTGCCGCTTGAGCTTTTTCTTTTAGCTCTTTAGAAACTTTTTCAGAAACCTTTTTCCCTGTATCTACAAGATTAGGAACTTCTTTTTTGAACTTATCCATTAATTCAGGCATGCGTTCCGCATTATAAATTATAATTACTGCGACGATAACTAAAACCCATATCATTTACTTTCTCCCAGTTTTAAGCATTTGGTTCAATACTTCTGTTGCATCATACATATAGTTAATCTCCAATTTCCCCTCAAACTCTGTTTGATACAGTTGCTTGGTATGTAAGATATCTATATCTTTTTTGTTATTATGAATAATTTTTTCTATATTTGCAAATTTTATTAGCGCGTTTTCCGACATAAACCTTTTTAAATTACATATATTGAACATGTCCTCATATATTCCCGAACAATAACAGATAATATCCATACCGGCTTTCCAACTATTTTCAGCGCGGTCGATAATGCTTCCTTTTAAGGCATGCATATCTATAGCATCACTTATAAGTAAACCTTTCAGCCCCAAGTAACCGTGCAGAAGTTCCTTGATACATTTTTCAGACATGGTGACGGGATTTTTATTATCTAGTGCCTTTAAGATAATATGGGAGGTCATAATCAGCGGATATTCTGCAAAATTTTTAATATATTCTATTTCTCTTTTTATTTTATCCAATGATATATCTGTTGAGATAATATTTAAATGCGGATCTAAAGACGTGGCTAAATGCCCAGGAATATGCTTAATACAAGGACATAGTCCTGAATTTATATATGTATCTGCTATAGTCTTTGCATAGTTTACAATTTTTTTGGGATTTGCACTAAAACAACGACCGAAAAGAACAGCATTCTGTTGCTTTGTTTTTTTATCTATTACCGGAGAATAATTGACATTGATTCCATAGCGTTTCAAATCATGCGCAATGAGATTTGCATGCATTCGGCTATATCTTATATCGGTCTTTGCTAACAATTGTGCCGAAGCATATTGGTGCTTGGTAACAGGTTTTAATCTTGTTACTCGACCGCCCTCTTCATCTACGGCGATAATTACATTATCTCTGCCGATAACTTCTTTAATTTCTTTGATTAAAGTTTTAAGCTGAAAACCGTTTTTAATATTCCGCATAAAAAGAGAGATACCCAACGGATTTGCTGTCGCAAAAAGTCTCTTTTCGTCATCAGTTAACTCTGTTCCGCTACAGGATAATATTGCCGCGAGAATCGGTTTTGTCATCATCACACCTAATTCTGTTTGATAATACTGCTAATTTGGTTTTGTTTTAGTTTATTGCTCAGATTTTCGGCTTCTGGACGTGTTTTAAATGCGCCAACTTTTAAACGATACAATATACTCCCATTTGCCGCTTTAATCTCCTCTACTTCGTGCGTGTAGCTTTTTAAGAAATCATGCTTCGTAGATAACTCGTTCCATAGATTTTCTACGGCATTTCTCTTGGAAGAAGCTATAATCTGCGCATACCATGTGCCTTTTGCTCCCGGTGTTGTTATGGTTGTTGGAGGCACTTTATTTTCCGTTTTTTCTTGTGGTTGTGCGGCAGGCATATTTGTCGGTGCGGCAGATGTTTCGTTATTAATATTTTTTTGTAATTTTACGGCAATATCCGGTATCTTTTCTGGAATAACAATTTTATCATTACTATTGGTTTTAATTGGAGCCAATGTTTGACTTGCTAACTTTGTTTCTTCTTTGGTATTTGTTTCTAAGTTAATTTCTGCTTGCTCCAGACTACTTTCCTCACTGATACTTTCTACCAGATTTT
>JAFPUA010000014.1 GCA_017413305.1 Candidatus Ruminimicrobiellum caprinum | reverse complement strand
TTATACCTATTATTTTGATTATTTGACTTAAAAGAGGACAATTTATGCAAATACTAGATTTAAAGTTAGTAAATTTTAGAAATTATAGTCAATTAAATTTATCTTTTTCTAAAAATAATATTATTTATGGTAAAAATGGAATGGGTAAACAGAAAGAAGGTGATTTAAAAACTCCTAAAGGTCTTTTTTATATCACAAAAGCATTCGGTATTAAAGAAAATCCCGGAACAAAATTAAAATACATTAAAGTAACTGAAAATCTGTATGCTTGTGACGACGATTGTAAATATTATAATCAAATTATAGATTCTAAAAAAACTAAGCACGAATGTAAAGGTGAACATTTAATAGATTATGTTCCACAATACAATTATGCAATGTGTATTGATTTTAATTCCGAAAATATTTATCCTAAAGGTTCAAATATTTTTATTCATGTAATGGGCAAGAAAAAATATACTGCAGGTTGCATTGCTTTAGATGAAGAAAGTATGATTGCCGTTCTTAAAAACTCTACTAAGAAAACGAAGATTTATATTTATTAATTTAATTAAATAAAAAACAGGACTGTTATTATTCTACAGCCCTGTTTTTTATTCTTTGACTATTCAATTAATTTTATAACCAATTTGAAGCCCATTTTTTAAGATCTGCTTCAGAAACACCGGAAGAGAATCTCTTGCCGTCGTCAACTTTTGCTTTGGGTGCCAATTTCTGCATAATACTTCCTGATTTCCCCATCCCGGAACCGCCGGATGTTGCAAACGGAACAACTTGTTTTCCCGAGAAATCATAGCTTTCCATAAATGTGTCTATAATTGATGGTTCTCTATACCACCAAATAGGGAACCCTACGAAAACAATATCATATTTGCTCATGTCTGCAACTTTATTTGCAATTGCAGGTCTGCTGCTCATATCGTCCATCTCAACGGAGCTTCTGCTTCTTTTATTTGTCCAGTCTAAATCTGCACTTGTATATGGTTTTTCTGGTTTTATTTCAAATAAATCCGCTCCTGTTGCTTTTGCCAATCTGTCTGCAACTCCGGCAGTTACTCCGCTTGCACTGAAATACGCTACTAAAACTTTTTTGTTGCCTGTTGTTTCAGCCATAACATTTCCTCCATTGTCATTGCTTCTTAGTAAAAAAATTGTTCCTACAAATACTACAATCAATACTGATATAAAAATTTTTAAATTCATAAAAAATCCTCCGAATTTTTTAGCTTTTCAACTGTTTATACAATTTATCAACATCTTTTAAAAGATTTGGAATATCAAGCTTTTGAGGACATTTTTTCTTACATATTCCGCAGTTAATACATTTATCTGCTCTTTTTTCTGCAGGTATCTGTTCGTAAGCCATTGTAAACTGCCAATCTCTGTATTTTGTTCCGTTCTTATGCTGATTGTAAATTGAAAATATTTTCGGTATCTCTATTCCTACAGGACAGTCTATGCAATATTTGCATCCCGTGCAAGCAATAGCTCCTGACAATTTATATTTTTCAATTGCTTGTTGATATATTTCCCTTTCTTTATCGTCTAATGGTTTGAAGTTTGTAAGAGTTTTAACATTATCTTCCAAATGTTCCATAGTGGTCATACCGCTTAAAACAGATAAAACATTAGGCAAAGAAGCAACATATCTTATTCCCCAAGAAGACAAACTTGCGTTAGGATTTGCTTGTTTCAATATTTCGGTTGCAGCATCATTTAATGTCGAAAGTTGTCCGCCTCTTAAAGGATTCATTATGGTTACTTGCAATCCGTTTTCTTTTGCTATTTCATACTGTTTCTTTGCATTAACCATTTCCCAGTCGATGGCATTCATTTGTAACTGAACAAAATCCCATTTGTATTTTTTTACAACTTCTTCCAAGAGTTCCGGTGTGTCGTGGAAAGAGAAGCCTAAATATTTTATTTTACCTTCCTGTTTTTTCTTGTTTAAAAATTCATAAACATCAAATTTTTTCAAGGTTTCATAAGATTGTGCATTTACACTGTGACATAAATAGAAATCAAAATAATTTGTCCGACATCTTTCTAATTGCTCTTTAAAAATCTGTTCAAGCTGCTCTTTGCTTTGAATTATGAATATAGGCATTTTTGTTGCAAGATAAAAACTTTCTCTGGGATATTTTTTTAATACTTTTCCCATAGTTTTTTCCGATTCGCCCATGTGATAAAAATATGCAGTGTCATAATAATTGATGCCATGCTCCATTGCATAAGCTA
>JAFPUA010000119.1 GCA_017413305.1 Candidatus Ruminimicrobiellum caprinum | reverse complement strand
GCTTTAAATCTTTTTTTGAAGCGGCACCTGTTTGGGCAAAAGAAAAATTATTTTTAAAGAAAGTTATAATGGATGAACTTTTATCTATACAAGAATACAATATTGAAAAATTAAAATTGTTGTTCCCGTCTCACCATTTAAGTCATAGTGCAAGTGCATTTTATCCAAGCCCTTTTGAAAAGGCAGCAATAGTAACTATAGACGGTGTAGGTGAATGGGCAACAGCATCCATATCGTTGGGTGAAGGTAAAGATATAACAACAATGAAAGAATTACATTTTCCTCATTCCGTAGGACTTTTTTATTCTGCAATAACATATTATTTGGGGTTTAGAGTGAATTCAGGAGAATATAAAGTTATGGGGCTGGCCCCCTATGGTAACAATGGGTCAAAAGAAGTAGAAAATTATAAAAAGTTGTTAAAAGAAAATATTATAGATGTTAAAGAAGACGGCTCTTGTTGGTTAAATCAGGATTATTTTGATTATTCTACCGGTATGCAAATGACTAAAAACGATAAATGGAAAAAACTTTTTGGTTTAGAAAAAAGAACTCCGGAACAAGAACTATTACAAACACATTGCGATTTTGCACTTGCTTGTCAGGAAATAACGGAAGAAGCTGTAGTTAATATGGCAAAAACAGCAAAAAAGTTGACCGATTGCGAAAACCTTTGTCTTGCAGGTGGAACTACACTCAACTGTGTAGCTAATAATAAAGTTTTGTTGGCGGACATATTTAAAAATATTTGGATACAACCTGCAGCTGGTGATGCAGGCGGTGCTTTAGGAGCAGCACTTGCAACGGAATATATTTATTACGGTTCGCAAAGAACAGCAGATAACAAAACTGATATTATGCAAGGTTCATATTTAGGACCAAGTTTTAAAGATTATCAAATAGAACAAACAATAAAACAGTATAAAGCCAAAGCTACAAAAATAGAAGATGAACAAGATCTGTTACAAAAAACAGCAAAAGCTTTGGCAGATGGCAAAGTTGTAGGTTGGTTTCAAGGTAAAACTGAATGGGGACCAAGAGCTTTAGGTAACCGTTCGATTTTGGGTGATCCGAGAAATCCGGATATGCAAATGAAAATGAATCTTAAAATAAAATACAGGGAAAGTTTCAGGCCTTTTGCTCCTTCGGTTACTGAAGAAGATTCAAAAAAATATTTTGAAGTAGATGTAAAATCCCCATATATGCTTTTAACTTCACAAATAAATAAAAATATAAGGTTTGATTTACCGAAGGATTATAATAACTTTTCAGTTAAGGATAAGTTATATTATAAAAGATCGGAAATTCCTGCAGTTACACATATAGATTATTCTGCAAGGTTACAAACAGTTTCAAAAGAAACAAACCCGAGATACCATAAATTAATAAAAAAGTTTGAAAAGTTATCAGGTTATCCTATACTTATTAACACAAGTTTTAATGTTAGGGGAGAACCGATAGTTTGTACTCCTGAAGATGCTTACAGATGTTTTATGAGAACGGAAATGGATGTTTTAGTTGTCGGCAATTATTACTTTGAAAAAGAAAACCAACCGCAATGGCAAAACAAAGATAACTGGAAACAAGAGTTTGTTTTGGAT
>JAFPUA010000118.1 GCA_017413305.1 Candidatus Ruminimicrobiellum caprinum | reverse complement strand
TCATTGCAAAGTTTGAACAGTCCGATAGTCCTATAGTGATAATGGCGTTAAGTTCTACACAAAAAACACCTGAACAATTAAGAGAAATTGCCGAAGAACAGATAAAAGAAAAACTCCTAAGAGTCTCAGGCGTAGCAAATGTGGAGTTCGGTGGTGGGCGAGAACGAAAATTTTTAATTGAAATGGATAATGCCAAACTTCTTGGATATAAACTTTCTATACTTGAAGTTGTCAACAAAATTAATCTTGCCAACTTGTCTGTATCTGCAGGAGAAATAAACGAATACAGCAAAAACTTTATTATTAGAGCAACAGGAGAATATACAAGTATAGATGAAATTAAAAATACAGCTATAGCTATAACTCCGTCGGGCTCTATCGTAAGAATAGGAGATATTGCAACAATAAGAGATTCTTATTATGAACCTACATCATATTCCAGACTTAATATCCAAGAAGTGGTCTCTATATACATTCAAAAAGAATCTACAGGTAACACCATAAAAGTAGCCAACGAAGTTTTAAAAATTGTTGATAAATTAAGACCGACACTTGATGACGATATAAATGTTACTATAGTAAAAAATGATGCAGAATACATAATAAAAGCTATAAAGTCCCTTGCTGAAGCGTTAGTTGAGGGAGGTATTCTTCTTGCAGCAATATTGTTCCTTTTTATGAGAAATATCAGGAGTATTTTTATTGTTGCCACAACTATACCTTTAAGTTTATTTATGTCCGTTCTTCTTATGTATCTTACCGGACAAACTTTTAACATAATGACATTAAGCGGACTTGCCATGGGTATGGCTAATGTTATGGATAATTCCATTGTTGTATTGGAAAATATTTCTTTTCATTTTCATAGAAAAACTTACACGAATAAAGCTCGTCTTGTTATACATGGCACGGCTGAAATGTGGCAACCTATATTTGCTTCGACGGTTACGACAATAATTGTATTTTTGCCTCTTGTATTTTTAGATCCTGAAATTCGTCAGCTATATATCCCGTTTGGTCTTGCAATTACATTTGCATTGGTTGCGTCGGTTATAGCAACATTGCTTTTTATTCCTCCGCAAATTTACAGATGGCAGAATAAATTTGATTTGGACTTTCAGAGATGGTACATAAAAGTCCGTCATATTTATGGCAAAATATTAAAATTTTGTTTCAGATGGCAAACATATGTTTGGCTTGTTGTCCTTGTATTGTTTCTTATTTCTGCAAAAATAATGATAACAAGAGATTCTGAATTTCTTGATGCTGCCGATGTAAATACTTTTCGTATAGGTATACAGTTCCCGCCAGCAACAAGAATAGAAGTTTCCAATGAACTTGTTCGTAAAATGGAAAAAGCTCTGTTGGAATATAAAGATCAAGTGGAAAGAGTTTCTTCTAAAGTAGAAAAACTTCATACTTTCGTTGAAGTTACGGTATATGAAAAAGCGGAAGAATTTAAAGAAGAGTTCAGAAAGCGTTTTGGAGAGTTTTCTCCCGCATTTGTATATTTTCAAGATTCGCAAGCTATGGCTTCTAAAGAAATTTTTGTAGATTTTTACGGACAGAATTATGATACATTAAAACAGTTGGCATTTTCTGCTTCGGGAAGGCTTCAACAGGTCAAAGGCCTTACCGATGTGAAAATAAGAATGAGAGAAGATGAACCGGAAGTTATACTCGCTGTAGATTATGACAGGCTTGCTGCGTTCGGACTGACAACATATTTTTTAAGTAATACATTACATTGTCAGTTAAGAGGTCTTATTGCTACACAATATAGAACAGAAGGTAAAGAAATAGAAACTATCTGCCGTCTTTATCCTGATAGTATTCACTATGTAGATCAAATACCTTTTATCGGTATAGTAAACCCGATTTCGGACATTGTTTATGTCGGGCAGGTTACCGATATGAGCAAATTAAAATCTAATCAGGAAATATGGAGAAAAAATAAAAAAAGATTTATTCAGATAAGTGCTAACAGGTCTAAAATAGGTTTAACTACTGCAGCAAACAAAATAAAAGAAACTCTCAAAGGTGTTGCTTTTCCGCAAGATTATTCGTTTAATATTTCGGGAGATTATGAAAAAACAGTTAAGAATAGAGGTCAGTTTATGCTGGCGGTTTCTCTTACTGTTATACTTATATTTTTTGTTCTTGCGTCGATTTTTGAGTCTTATTTACAGCCGGCACTGATAATGTTTTCTCTGCCGTTAAGTATAATAGGTGTTGCATTTTCTCTGTGGGGATTTAATAAATCCATCAGTTTAGGTGTGTGGATAGGTATAATGATTTTGTTTGGTTGTATAGTTTATAGTTCTATTATTATTGTTGATAAAATAAATCAAAGGCGTGTTGGAAGAACAAATATTTTAAGAGTAATTTTTGAAAGTTGTAAAGAAAGGTTGCGCCCCGAACTTATAACTATGTTAATGAAAACTTTAGGATTACTTCCGATGGTTTTAAGCAGAGATGAGTCTTCTGCAATGTGGGCATCTCTGGGAATGACGGTACTTTTTGGAACAATTACGGGAACTATGCTTACAATGTTAATTATTCCGACGGCATATTATGTTTTGGAAAAACCCGGTAGCAGTGTAAAGATGTTTTTTAAACGCTTGGGAATCATGAAGATGTTTGATTTGTTAAGCAGATTATATAAGAAATTTTTCAAAAGAAACCCTTTTGAAGATTATTAACTATTTTTATAAGTAAATAAATTTATATAAGGAAAATAAAAATGAGTTTATTAAGACTTCCTGTAGACAGGCCGGTTACAACGGTTATGATATTTTTGTCGGTAATTCTTATGGGATTAATCGCGTTTAGCAGAATCCCGCAAGAGTTGTTCCCTGCTATGGAGTATCCTCAGATAACTATTGTTACGAAGTATGAAGGTGCCGGCCCGGAAGAAGCTGAAAAACTTATAAGTAAAATAATTGAAGAAACGGCAGGTACCGTAAAAAACATCAAAAGAGTTTCTTCTATTTCCAAAGAGGGTGTATCAATAGTTTCCTGTGAATTTTTATGGGAAACCGATATGGATTTTGCCTCGATGGATGTGCGTGAAAAAATAGATTTGGTAAAAGAATCTCTTCCTAAAGATGCACTTGAACCTGTAGTTTTAAAATATAATCCTATGCAGACAGAAGCGATGATTTTGTCTGTAAGTTATACCGATATACAACCGAATTTGATGCAGATGGCAGATTTGCGTCATATAATGAAAAAGAATGTCAAAGATGAGTTGGAAAGATTGGAAGGTGTAGCAAAAGTGGATTTAAAAGGTGGCGAGCAGAAAGAAATTTTAGTCGAGATAGATAAAGGAAGGCTTCTTGCAAATCAGCTTTCAATAACTGATATTATCAACTCTTTACAGACTGCAAATATTACATATCCTGCAGGAACAATTAAAGAGGAAAAACATGAATATATAGTAAAAACAGTTGGAGAATTTAAAAATCTTACGGACATTGAAAATCTTTCTTTCGGTAAAAGAGATAATAAACAGGGTGATGCAAGATACAGAAAAGACAGAAGCTATGAAGGGGAAACAGGCGAAAAAATAGTTTATATGCGAGATGTTGCAGATGTAAAAGAATCTTTAAAAGATAGAAAAGGTATTTCCAGATATAATTCAAAAGATAATGTTTCTATCGGTATTTTTCCTCAGTCCGGTGCAAATCTTATCAATATGTCTAAGCTCGTTCACGAGAAACTTAAAGAACTTAAAGAAAAGCTTCCTGCAAACATTGATATTAAAACTACTTATGACCAATCTATATTTATTAAGAAATCTTTAAATAACATTTATCAATCCGGACTTCAAGGTATTTTATTAACATTTATTTTGTTGTATTTCTTTATGAGAAGTTTTGTCGGTTCGGGTATCATTAATACTGCTATTCCTATCAGTTTATGTGTTACATTAAGTATTATGTATTTCCAAGGCATAACAATCAATTCTATGTCTTTGGGTGGTTTAACTATCGGTATAGGTATGGTGGTTGATAACGGTAATGTCGTTATAGAAAATATTTTATTGCAGCTCCATCGAAATAAAGAGTTGCCTAAAAAAGAGTGTATTTACAATGCCACATCATCGCTGTTTGCTGCAATATTGAGCTCTACCATTACAACGATTGCAGTGTTTATTCCGTTTGTTTTTGTTACAGGAATGATAGGACAGCTTTTTAAACAGTTGGCTCTTACCATTACTTATGCAATGATAGCGTCGGTATTTTCTGCAATGTTTCTTGTTCCGCGTCTTGCGCTTACTGCAAATGTTAAAAATATTTCCATTACTGCAGGGCGAAAAGCAATAATGGAATATTTTGTTCCGCTATTGAAACAAGTTTTAAATTTTAGAGCATTAAGAGTTTTTGCCTTTATTATATTGTATGCTACTGTAGGAGTAGCAACAGCTTATTATATTCCTAAAGAATTTATGGCAAAGTCCGATGAAAGAAGATTTACATTAAATATTTCCATGCACCCGGATACTCCGTTAGAGGTTACTGACGAGGTAGTTAAGAGAATAGAAAAAGTTATTTCAAGATATGATGAAGTCAGAGATGTTTCTACTACAGTGGGGTCTACGGGCGAAGATACAGGTACTGCGGCAGTTGAAACTACCGGAGTTTATCAAGCAAGAATTATCGTTAATCTTGCGTTTAAAGGTATGTCTACAAATGAAATAGTTGCAGAAATTAGCGATGAAATAAAGAGATGGAACATAAAAGATTTGGAAGTTGAGTTTGTTACTCAGCAAGGTATGTTCGGTTCCGGTATCGGTTCGAATTCAGGTATTACTGTTGAGCTTAAAGGAAAAGAACTTTCTAAATTAAGAGAGTATGCAGATAAGCTAAAGGGACAGATGGAATCAATGCCGGAATTTTATGGTATAAAGATTGATCCTTCAGATGAGGTTCCTGAATTAAGGCTTAATATCGACAGAGAAAGAGCATCTTTGTTTGGTCTTTCTACGCAAGATATTTCCGCTATGACGCTTGCCGCAATTAAAGGTTTTGTTGCAACAAAATTAAAACTTCCAGATGATGAAATGGATATCAGAGTTCGTATGAAACCTGAAGATAGAGATACTCTTGATAAGGTACTGGAAATGACTGCATATTCTTCATGGGGTATGACCATTCAATTAAAACAGATTGCTCAAGCTAATTTTGTTAAGACGCTCCCTGCGATTAAAAGAGTTGAGGGGGAAAGAACATATCTTGTTACGGCAAACGTTAAAGGAAGTTTTACTGATGCCGTTAAAGAACTTCAGGAACTTTTAGATGATGCTTACAATAATAAAGATGTTGGTGCTTTCATTACGGGAGAAATGCTTGCCATGAAAGAAGCTCTTTTAGAAGTTTCTTTTGCATTGTTGCTTGGTGTTATAATTATTTATATGATACTTGCATCTCAGTTTGAAAATTTATTACAACCTATAATAGTTATGACTGCAGTTCCTTTAGGTATTATAGGTTCTTTA
>JAFPUA010000117.1 GCA_017413305.1 Candidatus Ruminimicrobiellum caprinum | reverse complement strand
TATTTTTTATTCAATAAAAAAATTACCTCAACACTTAAAAAAATATCCTCACTATATTATAATGAATAAAAATTTAGCTTGATTTTAAATCGTTTTTGTATTATAATAAAAAAGGTAAGTTTGTTATTAAACAACTAAATACTGATTGTTTTTGGAAGTTATACGAAAGGTATAACCTCTTTTGCGAAAGCAAAGGAAGTTGGGATCCAAAAAACAGTCGCTAAACAAATGTAGAAATAAACCAGATGCTATGCTGATTTATTTTTATGTCTTTATCTTTCGCCCCTTTGTGGGCGAAAGCCAGCGACTGTGTTAGGTCGTCCCAACTACCTGCACAGTCGCTCTTTATTTTGCCTTCCAAAAGATATCTCCTTTTCATAATTTCCAAAAACAAAAAATAATAAAGGAGATAAATATGAAAAAAATCAAAAAACGAGGCTTTACTCTCACGGAACTTGTAATCACAGTCGCATTAATTATTATTCTTGCTACAATATCCGTTCCAATGTATAAAGATCATATATCAAAAGCAAAATTAGCAGAAGGATATGCCTTGCTTGCTGCTATCCGAGAGGCTCAAGAAGCTTATTTTTCTGAATACGATAATTTTTTACTTATTAATGGCGGAACAACTTATACCAATTATGAACCAATCTTGGGTATAGATGCACGAGGCAATAAATATTTTACATGGTTTAATATTAATTATGAGTGGAGAGGCACACTAGATACGAAATGTGCATTTAAAGCAGAAGTAGAAGCTCCTTATGGTTATTGTTCTGATGAAAGAACTCTATATCGCAAACTGGCTATGAAATATAATCTTACTACAGGATATACAATTCGCTTAGAACACATGGTATAAGAAGGAGATAAAAATGAAAAAATCAGGTTTTACATTAGTAGAAATGGTAATAACTGTTGCAATAATCATTGTTTTGTCAACAATATCTGTTCCAATATATAAGGATTATGTTGCACAAGCTAAATTGTCAGAAGCATACACCCTACTTTCATTTATGTGTGAAGCCCAAAAAAGATATTACGATGAGTATGGTTGTTTTTTGGATCCACAACAAAGCAGTGTACAGTCGACAAATTTCACCAACAACGAAAAAGTTTTAGGAATAGATGCCAGGAAAAACAAATATTGTACTGCTTTTCGTCCAGGATACTACGAAGGTTATGGAAGTAGGTATACAGAACTTCATGTAGCTGTTCCCAATGGTTTATTAGGAAAAAATGTGTTAGTTTTGCAATATAATATTACCTTGGGACGAAAAATTGTTGACGGAGATCATATAGATGTTAATTGGAGATAAAAAAGGAGGTCGTCTATGAAAAAAACAAATAAAACAGGGTTTACTCTCATAGAGTTGGTAATAACAATAGCTTTAATTGTTGTTTTATCTATGGTATCAACACCACTATACAAAAATTACACAAAAAATTCCAAACGTTCTGAAGGATATCTCTTGTTAGGGGCTATTCGTGATGCACAAATGCAATACTTAAGTGAATACAGATGTTTCCTTTCAGGAGATAAAAGTTCAATTGGAAAAACAGATACCTATTCCTGCAAGGAAGATGTATTAGGTATAGATGCACGAGGCAATAAATATTTTACAGCTTTCAAATTAAATTATGCCTCTGGTTCTTCTTCTTTTATTATTTATGTAACTAGCAAAGAAGCTGGACAGATATGTTTGAATTTCAATAGAGAAAATGGTGCAAAATTTAGTTGATTTTTTCAGAAATACACCATAGCGGTATTTTTGATGATAGGAATTGCGATATAGCGGCAATTCCTATCTTTTTTAATTACTTTACCGACGAAATATTTTGAATTTAGACAAGGCAACAGCGAGCCGATTACATATCAAAAAGTGCAAGAATATGATTTGCACTTTTTGATGACGACTAGAAAGATTTTGAGCGAAACAATTAAAAATCAAACCGCGGTGTACATATGGAGGTACATAAGGTTTGATTTTTCAAAGTTGTAGCCAAAATATTTCGGTCGCAATAAACACTTAAAAGCGGTGAGTGTTTAGGTGGCATATTGCCATAGCTAAAGCATCAGCAGCATCATCTGGTTTAGGAATTTCTTTCAAACCCAACATACTTTTAACCATATGCTGCATCTGATATTTATCGGCAAGTCCGTAACCTGTAAGTGCCATTTTGATTGTTCTTGGATTATATTCGAATAAAGGAAGGTTTTTTGTGACTACTGCAGATATTAGTGCACCTCTTGCCTGACCGATTGTTGCTATGACCTTCGATCCTTTTAAGAAAAAAATCTCTTCCATAGCAACAACTTCAGGTTTATATGTATCTACAATTTTTTGAGTTTCTGTAAAAATAAATTTTAGTCTATCAGCCAAAGAATCTTTGGGATACGTTCTCATACAACCATAAGCGAGACATGTAAATCTATCCGTCTTACCCTTATGCACTACACCCCATCCCGGCATTGATAAACCGGGGTCTATACCTAAAACTATCATTATGCCCCGTATTTTTCCATATCTTCTTTAGATATATCAAAATTTGAGAAAACATTTTTTACATCATCGTGTTCTTCAAGTTCGTCGAGAAGTTTTAACATATGTTCTGCATTTTCTCCTTCAAGCTTAACATATGTCTGTGGAATCATAGAAAGTTCCGATTCCATTATTGCAACATTTTTAGCTTTTATTGCATCTACAACTTTATTGAAATCTTCAGGCTTTGTATAAATTTCATAAACATCATCTTCTGCGACAAAATCATCTGCACCGCTGTCTAAAGCAAGTGTCATTATTGTATCTTCGTCGCCTGCTGTTTTATCTATAGTAATAAGGCCTTTTCTCGAGAACATCCAACCTACGCAGCCGGTTTCACCCATACTGCCGGAATGTTTGGAAAATATTTTTCTTATTTCGGAAGCTGTTCTGTTTTTATTATCTGTAGTAGTTTCTACTATCAAAGCAACACCTGCAGGACCGTAACCTTCATAAGTGATTTCTTCATATACTGCACCGGGAAGTTCGCCCGTTCCTCTCTGGATAGCTTTCTTAATATTATCCTGAGGCATATTTGCTGCTCTTGCATCGTCGACAGCTTTTCTAAGTCTTGCATTATTTTCTATAATTCCGCCGCCTTCCTTAGCAGCTACTACCATTTCTCTGATAATCTTTGTAAAAATTTTACCTCTTTTTGCGTCTGTTGCGGCTTTTTTGTGTTTGATACTGGCCCACTTATTATGACCTGACATGCTAAAACCTCTCTTATTTTAATATATTTCTTTAAAAAGTTTTTTGCCGTTATTTCCGTAAGCAGTTCTTGAAATTTTCTTTCCACTGACATAACTATCAATGTATATAGGACTTCCGGAATTATTGTTACTGTATATTTTTACATCACCGTTAAGCTTATTATTTCTATATTTTTCAGTTTTTTTGATAGAACCGTCTTCATAATATATTTCTGCATCGCCTTCCAAAACATCTTGAGAATAATTATATTTCTGTTTTATAACACCGGTTTCGAAATATTCTTTACTTTCTCCTTCTTTTTTGTCATTAAGGTACTCTTGTTCTTTTTTGATATTACCATTTTCAAAATATTCTTTATAGTGTCCATTTAAATGTCCGTCAAGATACTGACAGAAAAATTCTATTTTGCCGTTGTCTCTGAACTTTGTATAATCTCCGTCCAAAATTCCATTTTTATAGTTTGCCTGAATTTTTTTGTTTCCATCTTCATAAAACTCTGCTGCAGGACCGTCAAGGACATCATTCGTATAAGTTTTGATTGAAGCCAAGCCACCATTTTCAAAATAAGTTCTGTCCTCGTAAGTCTTTTTCTCTTCGGCAACTCTTGATGCATCGTAATACTTTTCGGATATTATTTCATCATTTAAATTATACTGTCTTACAGTTCCAGAAGGAATTTCTCCCTCTAATTTTACAACATTACCGTTCATATCACAAACTTCTTCTGCAACAACTTTGGGACCGACTGTATAAACATAAATCTTTTTATTGTTATCGGAGCGAACTAATCTCTTTTCGATAATAACATAACTGATTTCAGGAGCTTTTTCTTCTGAAGATTCTTGTTCTTGCTCTTCAGGAATATTCTGTTCTTTCTGTGCAGAAACACATGCAGACAACATAACCGTTAAAGATAAAAAAAGAAAAAATGATAAAAATTTATTTTTCAAAATTTTGCTCCCTTTTTTCTTTTTAATTTATTATGCTCCATTATATTCATTGATAGGATTGCTTTTTGAAGTTCGCGTTCTGCAATCTCCGAAGAAACTCTACTCTTTTTAGCTTTTTGCTCTTCTGCATACTTTTTAGCGGCTGCAATTTTTTCGTCATCAATATCTTCTGACCTTATCGCAAAGTCTGCGATAACACTGACAAGATTATCCGACACTTCCAAAAAACCGCCTGTTATAGTGATGAATTTTCTTTCACCATTATGTTCTATTTCTATTTCTCCGCTGACAAGCTTCGTTATCAATGCAGCATGGTTTGCTAAAATAGTAATAAGTCCTGACGCAGTAGGAAATGTCGCCAGCGTAACATCGCCACTAAATATATTGCCTTCCGGTGATAAAATATCAAGTTTATAAATATTTGCCATTATTTAGATGCCCTTTCAACAACCTCTTCTATTGTACCTGCCATATAGAAATGCTGCTCTGAAATATGATCGTATTTACCTTCTATAATTTCTTTAAAGCCTTTAACTGTATCTTCAATTTTTACATATTTTCCTTCAAGTCCAGTAAATGTTTCTGCAACAAACATAGGCTGCGTAAGGAACCTTTGAATCTTTCTTGCTCTTGATACCGTAAGTTTATCGTCGTCGGAAAGCTCATCCATACCAAGAATAGCTATAATATCCTGTAAATCTTTATATTTCTGCAAAATCTTTTTAACATCCATTGCAACCTGATAATGATCATTGCCTACCGTATTCGGATCAAGAAGTCTGGAAGAAGATGTAAGCGGATTAACTGCAGGATAAAGACCTTGTTCTACGATTGATCTGTCCAAAGTAATAGTTGCATCCAAATGAGAGAAAATTGTTACAGGAGCAGGGTCGGTATAATCATCTGCAGGAACATAAATTGCCTGTACCGAGGTAACAGAACCTTTATTTGTTGATGCAATTCTTTCTTGAAGTTCGCCCATATCCTGTGCCAAGTTAGGCTGATAGCCCACAGCAGAAGACATTCTGCCCAAAAGTGCAGAAACCTCACTTCCTGCCTGAGCAAATCTATAAATATTATCGATAAACAACAAAACATCTTCATGTTTTTTGTCTCTAAAATATTCGGCCATGGTAAGCCCTGTTAAAGCAACTCTCATTCTGCTTCCGGGAGGTTCGTTCATCTGACCGAATACAAGAACGGTTTTGTCCAAAACATTAGATTCTTTCATTTCCATCCAAAGGTCTGTACCTTCTCTTGTTCTTTCACCTACACCTGCAAATACGGAATGTCCGTCATGTTCCATAGCTATATTTCTGATAAGTTCTTTAACAACAACTGTTTTACCTACACCGGCACCACCAAATATACCGATTTTTCCACCTTTTGTAAATGGAGAAATCAAATCAATAACTTTTATACCTGTTTCAAGAATTTCAGGAGTTGTTTTCTGCTCGGAAAGCTTTGGAGATGGTTTATGAATAGGAGCAAACTCTGATTCTGACTTAGAAATTTGATTCTGTCCGTCAACAGCTTCCCCTAAAACATTAAAAATTCTTCCTAATGTCTTTTCTCCTACAGGAACAGAAATAGGAGCATTAGTTCTTATAACCTTTGCACCTCTTTTCAATCCGTCGGTAGAACCTAAAGCTATAGTTCTTACTTCAAAATTATCCATTTGGAACATTGTTTCCAAAACAAGTTTAGAACCGTTTGGCATAACAATGTTAAGAGCCTCATAAACATCAGGAGTTTCGTCTTGAAATCTGACATCGACAACTGCCCCCTGAACCCTTATTACAAAACCTTCACCTTTGTTAATCTTTTCCATTCTTGTATCCTCTACATCATTAATTATAAAACTTAATGTATCTGCCCGTTTGCCAAATCAAGAATTTCATTTGTAATTTTTTCTTGTCTGGATTTATTATAAATAATTGTGAGCGACGCTGAAATATCTTTAGCATTTTCGTTGGCATTACTCATTGCAGACATTCTTGCTGCCTGCTCACTTGTATATGAGTTCATCAACATATCATAAAAAACAACTTCAAAATAGTAAGGTATTAAACTGTCAAAAATTTCTTTTGATGACGGTTCAAAAATATGCCAACCTTTGTTGACAAACTTTTCATCTCTTTCAATAGGTGCAAGTACTTTACAAACTGCTTCCTGAACGATACGATTTTTAAAATATGTGTAAATCACTTCCATTGAAGAGATTTCTTTCTTTTCATAAAAATCTTCCGCTATCTTTAACATAGGCGAAATATCCGTGTAAGCAGGGAACTTCGAACCCATATTGAATGAAGCTACTACATTGAAACCGTTTTTAACACAAAAAGCCTGTGCCTTTTTCCCTATCGTAACAACATAATCATCCTTGGAGACTTTTGCCAAAACCAATTTGAATACATTTGCCAAAAGGCCACCGCACAAACCTTTATCGGAAGAAATAACATAAAACAATTTTCTTTTAGCATTACCTTTCATTCCGACTACGGAAGAGTTTAATGCCGTATCACTGTTTTCTGCCAAAATTTTCTGCACGATAAACTTCACTCTTTCTGCATAAGGTCTATTCTTTTCTACAGAAGTTTGTGCTTTTTTTATTTTAGACGCAGCAATCATTTCCATAGCTTTTGTAATTTGTGCTATGCTGTTTGCTGTTTTAATTCTTTTTTTTACCTGCTGTAGATTTTCTGCCATCGTATTTTACTCGTCTTTAATTTTATACTAATGCCTTTTTGCATTCCATTATTGCATCTTTTAACTGTTTCAATGTATCATCATCTATTTTCTTATTCTCGCCGATTCTTGCAACAAGGTCTTTCTTGTTAATTTTAATAAATTCAATAATTTTCTGTTCCAAAGACATAATATCTTCAATTTTCACATCGTCAAGACAGCCCGATGTTGCAGAATATATTGCAATAATTTCTGAAGCTTCATCAAAAGGCTTATACTGAGGTTGTTTTAAAATTTCCGTTAAAACTTTACCTCTGTTAATTTTCTTAAGTGTATCTTCATCAAGGTCACTACCGAACTGAGCAAAACTCTGTAATTCTCTAAACTGAGAAAGTTCCAAACGAACAGGACCTGCAAGTTGTTTCATAGGTTTAGTTTGTGCAGCACCACCTACTCTGGATACAGACAAACCTACATTTAATGCAGGACGAACACCTGCGTTAAATAAATCTCCTTCCAAATATATCTGACCGTCGGTAATTGAAATAACATTTGTAGGAATATATGCCGACACATCGTTACCCTGAGTTTCAATTATAGGAAGTGCAGTTAATGTTCCGCCTCCGTTCTTATCGGAAAGCCTAACAGCTCTTTCAAGAAGTCTTGAATGCAAATAGAAAATATCTCCGGGGTAAGCTTCTCTACCTGCCGGTTTTTTTAACAACAAAGAAATCTGTCTGTATGCCCAAGCATGTTTTGTTAAATCGTCATAAACAACAAGAACATCTTCACCCTTTTCCATAAAATATTCACCTATTGCACAAGCTGCAAAAGGTGCAATATACTGAAGAGATGCCGGATCTGATGCCGTTGCGGAAACAACTATTGTATAATCCATTGCACCTGCTTCTTTAAGCTTAGCAACTATGGAAGCAACATTAGAACGCTTCTGGCCTATTGCACAATATATACAAACAACTCTTTTTAAACCTAAATCAAGTTTTTTCTGATTGATTATTGTATCAATAGCAATAGCAGTTTTACCTGTACCTCTATCGCCGATAATCAACTCTCTTTGCCCTCTTCCTATAGGAATCATAGAATCAACAGCTTTAATACCTGTTTTTATAGGTCTGTCAACAGGGCTTCTTTCAATAATACCTGCTGCTATCTTTTCAAGAGGATATAATTTTCCGTCGTCAATTTTCAACTCTTTTTCATCCAAAGGTTTACAGGTAGGGTCAATAACTCTTCCGATTAATTTATCGGAAACATTAATACCTAAAATTTTTCCAGTAGTGGAAACTTTCATTCCTCTGGTTACATCCTCTTCCGACAAAAGCACGATATAAACCGCATCTTCGTCGAGATTTAGAACCAAACCTTTAGCTTTATTTTCAAATTCAACTTCTTCTCCATAACCCACACCGGAAAGGCCTGTTGCTTTAACAATTCCGTCGCCGACAGTTTCAACAACGCCATAATTTGTAAGTTCCGGATTGCTATTTACGGAGTAAAGTTTCTCTTCAATTTGTTTTATCAGTTCTTCTGTTTTCATAGACTTTCTCTTATACCTTTCATTATTTTTATTATCATATTTGTTACCGTATAGTCCAAAATATAATCGCCGAATTCAAATTTTATTCCTGCCCCCACTTCTTCATCTGCTTTTACATATACAAGTTTTTTATCGGGAAACATTTTTTGAATTTTTTCTTTAGTAACTTGCGACGGATTTCCGGCATATTTCACAATAACGGATTGATCTTTCAATGCTGCAGATAAATAAGTTATAAAAAGTTTTAATTCACTCTTTGATAAATTTTTATTTATCCATTGAGAAACTTCATCCGATATTTCACCGGTTTCAACTATAGATAATGCTAATTGTTTAATTTGTTGTTTTTTCATATCCGCCATTTTCTATTTTTTCTACCGCTTTGGATAATATTGCAGTTTTATCCTGCTCGGTAAAAATTTCAGATAATATTTTTGATACTATTTTTTTAGATAAATCAACAGACATTGAGCCGACTTGTTTACTTATATTTGCAAACTCCGCTTGAGCTTGTTTTTTTGCATTATCAACAATTTCGGCAGCCTGTTTTTTTGCATCCTGTGCAGATTGCTGTTTTAAACTTTCAGAAGATGCTTTTGTATTTTCTAAAATCTTATCAGCATCAATTTTTGCTTCTTTTAAAATTAATATTTTTTGATTATCTG
>JAFPUA010000116.1 GCA_017413305.1 Candidatus Ruminimicrobiellum caprinum | reverse complement strand
TCCGAATGTTCCAAACTGGACAATCTTTTTTCAATTTTTTTAATATCTGCAGCATTTTTATCCGAATAATTGGATGAATTGTCTGCTTTAATATCATCAACAGATTGTCTTATAGAATTAATTTTAGCATTTATAGCCTGCATCTGTTTAGCACTTAAGCCTGAATCGGAAGAACTTTTCCCTGAAGACAGAGAAGCTAAAGATTGTTGATCTTTTTCTAAATTATCAATTTTTTTATTTATTGCTACATAACTTTTGTTCATCTGTTCAACGGATTTTCTCAAACTGTTAAAATCTTCCTGTGTAGGGCCTTTATATATGGAAGAATCTGCTGCCTTAGAATTTTTTGCAAGGCTCTGTTCCATAGCGGAAACCTTTTTATTTATAGCGTCCATATCATCTTTAAAATCTTTTTTCAAACTATTTATAGCCTGCATATCTACCGATGCGGAAGCAACTGCAGCATTAGAATTATTTTTATTCGATATTTCTGCGGATTTTTTAACGGAAGCAAATGACATTTCCATATTACTAAATTTTTTATTTAATTCATTTATACTTTTTTGTAAGTCTGTTACTGCCGCTTTTGATGTTTCTGCAGATGTTTTATTTGAAACAAGTGCCGTCTGCTGTTGTTTCTCTATATTATCTAATTTCTGAGACAACAATGTTATATTTTTCTGCATATCTGCTAATGTCTTTTTTGAGGCAGTCTCTGATTTATCTTTTGATGCCGTAGCAGCAATTACAGTCTGTTGTTGACTCTTTTCCAAATCGCTAATTTTGCTATTCATATCGGCGACAAGATTTTTTAAATAATTTACCTCTTCATTTGTAGGTGCTACCGCTTCTTTTCCTTTACCTGTATTCTTGGCAGATAGCATCGTCTTTTCCATTGTATTTACTTTTCTGTTTAAGTCCGTCATGGTTCTCTGTAAGTCAGCAACTGCCGTCTTTGACGAACCTGCAGAAGTTTCCATACCGGCAACCCTATTATTTAAATCATCAAAACTATTTCTTAATACTGAAAAATCAGTTTGCGATACTTTTGGTGTACTATTAACATTATTCAACGCTATCTCAAAATTATCCATCTTACCGCTTAATTCATTAACATTTTTTTGCAAATTAGCAACAGTATTTTGAGATAATTCCGTAGAAACCTGCGAAGATGTTTTCATTGTTGCAACCGATGTCTCCATACCGGCGACTTTATTGCTTAAATCATCAAATTTGTTACTTAAAACTGAAAAATCAGTTTGGGATACTTTCGGCATCCCTTTGACGGTATTTAATGCTAATTCAAAATTATCCATCTTACCGCTTAGTTCATTAACATTTCTTTGCAAGTCTGCTACTGTTACTTGAGATTCCCCTGTTGAAGACTGCGATGCAGTTTTTACTGAAGCAAGCGAAGTTTCAACACTGTTCACTTTTATGTTTAATTCATTAAAACTTTTCTGTAAATCTGTAAGTGCAACTTGGGAAGAGTCTGCTGTTGCCTTATTTGCACTGACAGATTCCTGCTGTTCTCTCTGTAAATCTCCTATTTTTTTATCTATAGCTGCATAATTTTGATTCATTTGAATTACTGTATTTTTAAGAGTATTAAATTCTTCTTTATTGATAGACGATGCAGCAACATTTACACCTGCACCAACATTTGCTGTTGAGGCTGAAGTACTTTCTCTAACATCATCTATTTTCTTTTCAAGAGCTTTAAATACTTTTGAATCAGCCAATGTGTTATCAAGAATTACAGGCATATTTGTTTCCAAATCACCCATTATCTCAACAAAATCTGTAGATTTCGCCTGCCCTGCAGAAGCAACAACACCTGTATCAGCTTTAAGTTTCTTTTCCAAAGCTAAAACTTTTGCACTTAAAACATCG
This sequence comes from Candidatus Ruminimicrobiellum caprinum, assembly GCA_017413305.1. Taxonomy (GTDB): domain Bacteria; phylum Elusimicrobiota; class Endomicrobiia; order Endomicrobiales; family Endomicrobiaceae; genus Ruminimicrobiellum; species Ruminimicrobiellum caprinum. Next base: position 4,161 of record JAFPUA010000116.1, on the reverse strand, counting down.
TACTCTTTTTTAGATACTACACCTTCGGCCGAAGTAGAAACCGGGCTTACTTTCGACGAAGACATCTTATCATATTCATAAAGAGCCTGAATTAAAGCACCTCTTGTTATCTGTTCGTCGGCAACAAAGACAGAGTCTCCATATTTATTTATAAAACGAGGCATCTTTCTGCTAAGCTCGTTAATGACTTCCTGTAAAACAGGATCGCCAACATCCTTTTTCTCAGCAAAAGCTACACCTGAAGCATTTATTAACATAAAGGCTGAAACAAGAATACTTAAAAATTTTTTCATATTTTACTCCGCCCTTTAGAAATAGAAATTAAGTGCAAATTTTGTATTTTCTTCAAAAATATTTCCACTGCATATAGCTATATCAAGTTTAAAATAATAATCAGTTATATTAAAATCAAAGCCTAAACCAAAATTGTAAGAAGCAGTTTCATTATAATCGGATGCAACACCATATCTGTTTTCTATCGCATATTCAGATACACCTGCTCTTAAAAATATTCCGTTAAGCCCAAAAGAGCCAAGAGCAACAACATTATTTATACCAAATTCTGCTCCGACATTTATTACCAAAGGCTCATCTTGTCTCTGTACAAGGTCTCCTGCTGCAGTAAGCTGAAGTTTTTTATTAAAAGTAAACAGATTTGATACGCCTAATTTAGTCGTCATAGGGGCATGATCTTCGCCCATTTTAACACCCTTCTGGAATAACAAACCAAAACTTAAAGTGTCTATTGTATATATTGCGCCGGCATCAACATCAATACCGGAATCGGAAACACCTATTGATGAAAAACTATAAGTAATATACTTCAAAGATGCACCTAAATATAATGCCGAATCTGACTGCCAAATAGGCAAACCTGCAGACAAATAATATGCATTATCGGTATGGCTCATAGTACCTCTATAGATACTGTTAGTTCCTGTCATATAAGTATGTTGAATATTGTCCATCGTCGAAGAGATATAACCTAGTCCAAAAACGGTTTTACCTAATAAACTTGTAAATTTTGCAGCCGGAACTGATATTGCGAAAAACTGATGTGAAGGAACAACATCTTTTAAACCCGGATATTTATCCGAAGCTCCGGTAGATCCCATCGCATATAAAGAATAATGTTCTCCTAACTTTGCAAGACCTGCAGGGTTCCAGTAAATAGCTGAAGTATCGTCAGCTATAGATGTAAAAGCTCCACCCATACCGATAGCTTTTGTTCCGACATTTTTTTTCAAAAATGCAGCAGCATCGGTACCTGCAAATGATGTTCCTGCAGAAACCAAACAAATTGTTAAAGATAATAATACTATTTTTATTTTCTTCATATTAGTTTACCAGAGCAAGAGCCGTATATCTTCTATTTTCTCCATTGGAACCTTTTGCTATAACTTCGCAAATATAAGGACCTGTTGCAAGATAATTTCCTGCATAATTCCTACCATCCCATTCATCTTCATTAGTACCTGCACTACGATATTCGCTTTGAATAACTTTACTTACAAACTTACCTGCTTTATCATAAATTTTTATAGTAACAACTGCATCTTTTGCCAATAAATACCTTATCTTAACTTTTTCTTTCTTAGGATTAAACGGCGACGGATATGTCAGTACATCTGCAACTCCTCCGCTTAGTGCCTTAAATGTTAATATATCCGGTTCATCCTCTTGTCCTGCAGTAACAATTTTTAAAGTATATGTTTTGCTATTTGTTAAATTTGTGGGAAGAGATGTCCCTTCAACCTCATTATATACTTTTATAAAATCAGAATAAACAAATGAAATTTTACCCTTATCAGTGTCATACATAACATTTTTTATAGCTACTGGCGTAATGCTGGTATTTGTAGAAACTATTACCTCATATAACGGCGTACCGGAAGCAAAATTTCCTTCAAACATAGACACTGTCACAACAGACAAATCTATTGAAAAACCTGTAGTTTCTACATTTGGATCAATCGTTGCAAGTTTTGTTAATCTGTCAGGGGCCGTAAATGTTACAACATCAGACAAAGAGCTATCTAACTTAACAGTATAATCGGCAGACCACATACCGCCACTTCCGCTTGTATCACGTGCATATACTCTGAAGAAATTCACTACTTTACCTTTATCAAAAGTAACTGTAGGGTTAAATGTCACCTCACTTGCAGGAGAAAAACCCGTATAAGTTATTTCCGGACTTGTGGTCCAATCGTCAAAATTAACATCTTCGCCTTGCCATATTCTATAAGTTATTTTATCGATATTTCCCGTTGTTGTCCTAATTATAACTTTTAATGGAACAGAAATTTCGCTCGATGGCACAGAACTTGCTTCTGTTTGATTTTCAAAACTGATATTAGTATTACTTGGCGATTTTATTATTGATGCAAATGCCGACATTGAAACAACATCACTACCTTCTTTCGTACTGTACGCTGCCGATTGCCCTACAAATGCAGAAGATTTCGACAGTTCCACTGTTCTGGAATCTGAACCATTCATAATAGTAAAGAAGTTCTTATCGGCACATATAAGCATTGCCGAGAAAGAAACAAATATTAAGAATGATAATAAAAGTTTTTTATTTATCATTGTAAGTTAACCAATACTAAAATACTTCCTTTTGCTGTATCACAATTTTCAAGAGCTTTACCGATAACTGTTCCTGCTTTCGGATTATCACCTGCTTTCTTAGCATATCCAGGTATTGAAGCAGATACAAGCATATCTCCTCTCTTTATATTGCCACCTTCGTTACAAACTTTTGTAGGCACCTTACCTACAAGCGCCAATTTATAACCCTTTTCGTTTTTATTTAAAAGCACACCTGGCTCGGTAGATATAACACCTGCAACCAAAGTATCTTCTGCAACTTTAGTTTTAACTATCGCATTATCTTTTGTAGTATCTATTGATACAACATCTCCAGGAACTAATGTCTCAGAAGAAGCATAAATTTCTGCAAGGTCTGCACCAGAACCTACAACTTGTCCATTGGTTCCTGTATTTGTTGCTAAATCAACCCAACCCTGATTTGTTCCATCCGTTGCCCAAACTTTTGTAGGAGAAGAAACTGTTTCACCTGCTCCTAATTTTGCTGCCGTTATATTTGCAAGATCACCTTTTTTTGCTATTTCATCGTTACTCGTTAGTACTCTACCGGTTTCTCCATTAAGATAATAAATTCCATCGGCTGTTATGTTTAATCTTGCTCCAACTTTAGTAGTATTATTTATTGCATATATTTGAGCATATAAATCTTTACCGTATAACGCACTTCCTGCACCATTATTCACTCCTACAAAACTCTTTATATTTGTATCACCATTATAAAATTGAGAACCACCACCATCTGACTCATTCCACATTCTCGCATAAGAACCATCGGTAAAATTATTATATTCTGTTTGAAAATATCCCGAACTGGAATTCCATACTTTCGCAAAATCGGTAGCATCTAATTTATTATTTATAGCTGTACTTAATTGCGTCCATGTACTCTGTAATACTTCCGTCGTAGCATAACTGCTTAATAAACTACTGTCTGCTTTTGTTGCCAGCTCTGCTGCCATGTCTGTGTAAACTTTCGTTACTGTACTTACTACCAATTTATTCTGTATTGCATTTTCACTTTCGCTATCAAATGCACTATCTACTATTGGAATTATTGGAGCATCTTGCACGGCACTCCATGCTACATTGGTTGCCCAGTTTGCACTGCTTACCTTGATATCATAAATAGTTGTATAATCTCCACCTGTTATCATTTTCGCAGGTGTTATCGATCCATCTGACACCGTACCTGCTCCACTTGACCATGTCGATGTCGTCGCATATACATAATCTTCCGTAAAGTTATCATCTACTAATTTGAAACTACTGCTTAAACTGTTCGCTACTGTCGCTGTATTTGCCAACAATGCCCAATCTGCACTGCTTACCCTTATATCGTATCTATCATCATCTCCATATAATCCACTTGTCAACTTCGCCGGCGTTATATTTGCATCCACTATCTTCGCTGTTGTGATTGCGTTATCGGCTACTGTTCCTGCTCCGCTTGACCATGTCGTCGTTGCTGTATATACATGTCCTGCCGTGAAGTTTCCGTCAACAAGTTTAAAGCTGCTGCTCAAGCTGTTTGCTACTTCTGCCGTGTTC
>JAFPUA010000115.1 GCA_017413305.1 Candidatus Ruminimicrobiellum caprinum | reverse complement strand
TGGCAATAGTTTTGTAGCCTTTTACTTTTGCTCTGTATACCAACTCGCTTGGTAACAGGACTCCGTCTGAAAATAATGTGTGTGTATGTAAATCTATCATAATTCAAATGTTATACCATTTTTTATTATTTTTTGATAGTAGTTCCTATCAGTTTTTTTATTCCTTTTGCTCCGTCAATTATTAATACTTCTTTAACGCCTTTTACAACAGCCTGTTTGCAGCTTGTTATTTTCGGTATCATTCCGCCGGTAATAACCCCTGTTTTTATAAGCTTATCTACTGAATTTACTTTTATTTCTTTGATTGTTTTTTTATTTTCGTCCAAAACGCCGGCAACATCTGTTAAAAATATCAGTTTGTCAGCTTTAAAAGCTATTGCAATATTTGTTGCGAGTGTATCGGCATTTACATTTACCGCATGCGTGCTTTTATCCATACCTACAGAAGATATTACAGGGAAAAATTTACTCTTAATTAAACTTTCAATAAGATCTTTGTTTATTTTTACGGGTTCGCCTACATAACCTAATTCTTTTTTTACTTTACATACTGCAATTGCACCGTCTCTTGCAGAAATTCCAACAGCTTTAACTTTATTTTTTATCAATTCCGCAGTAAGCATTTTGTTTACTTTTCCGCTTAATGCCATTTCAACAGCTTCAAGTGTTTGTTCATCGGTATAACGTAATCCGTTAACAAATTTTGATTTTATATTTAATCTTTCCAAAAGATTATTAATTTCCGGTCCACCACCGTGAACTAGAATAATGTTTTGTTTTTTAGAAATCTGCGCCAAATCTTTTAAAAATTTTTTCTGAGCATCTTTGTTTTTGGTTAAACTGCCACCAAATTTAATTACTGTTATTTTCATAATACCTCTTATATAATTTTCTAAATATTGTATAATAAATGGAAGAAAAATGCAAAAAAAAGAGGACTTTAATATCCTCTTTTAATCACAAATTGTAAATTATAAATTCTAAATTGCCGTTATGGTTCCGCCGCCTATAACATAATCACCGTCGTAAAACACTGCCGCTTGCCCGGGCGTTATCGAAGCTTGAGGTTCATCAAATATCACAATGTCGCCTGAAACAGTTGCAAGTGCCGGAACATGCATTCTTCTTATTTTAACTTTTGCCTTAAAATCTTCATTTTTTGTTTTGTTGGAAACAAAACTGACATCTTTTAATTTTGCCACTCTTGAAAATACTTCTTTTTTTGTTCCGACAACTATTGCATTTGTTGCTTTATCAATTCTTAAAACATATACGGGTTCAGGTGTGGTAAGCCCCAGCCCGCTTCTTTGTCCGATGGTATAATAAATAAGTCCTTTATGCTTTCCGAGAACTTTCCCATCGGTATTAACTATCGGTCCGGGCAAAACTTTTTTCTTGAAATCTTTAATGTTTTTTTCTAAGAAATCATGATATGTTGTTTCAATAAAGCATATTTCTTGGCTGTCCGGCTTATTTGCTACGGGAATATCTGCATCACTTGAAATTTTGCGAATTTCTTCTTTAGTTAAGTCTGCCAAAGGAAACATTATTTTTGAAAGTTCTTTCTGTGTAAGCTTATATAAAAAATATGTCTGATCTTTTGATTTATCTTTGCCGATTTTCATTTTATATTCGCCGTCAATATTTTCTATTTTTGCATAATGTCCCGTTGCAAGATAGTCAAACCCGAGTTTCTTCATATGTTCCAAAAGTAACCCGAATTTTATTTTCTTATTACATAATATGCACGGATTAGGTGTTGCTGCGGATAGATAAGACGAAATAAAATTATTTATAATTTCATCCTTAAATTCCTGCTGTAAATCTAAAATATAATGTTTGATACCTAAAAAATCACAAACTTTTTTTGAATCTTGCAGTATACCCTTTCGCAAGAGATTTCCTTGATCTGTGAAATATACTCAATCAAGCCATCAGAGCCCAGTGCTTTCTTGTTTGCCTTGGTACGCCGTGGAAAGCAATCATAACCTAGCACACCTAAAACATCAGATTCACAAAGCTCTTGCTCCGTTTCATTTTCATCTGCAAAAACAATACGCCGTCCTATATAGTCATCAATTGCCTGCTTATCTTCAATGGTAAGTTTCATCTCTGCCGAAATCAAATCTTCAATCTTCTGTTCGTTTAGCAACTGCGTCCATTCGTCTTTTACATCTTCA
>JAFPUA010000114.1 GCA_017413305.1 Candidatus Ruminimicrobiellum caprinum | reverse complement strand
TTTTAAAATTAAAAACGGTACTTCCATAGGCTTTATCGGACCTACCGGCGCAGGAAAAACTACAATAGTGGATGTTATTCTTGGCTTATTGAATCCAACATCTGGAACAATAACTGTTGAAGGAATTGATATTCATAAAAACAAGAAAAGTTGGTTTTCCAGAATCGGTTATGTGCCACAGATGATATATCTTACCAATGATACAATACGAAATAATATTTTATTTTATGACGACAGAAATGAGGATAAGGAACAGCTTGAAAAAGTAATAGAACAGGCACAATTAAAAGATTTTATTGATGAACTTCCCAAAGGACTTGATACCGTTGTTGGTGAGCGAGGAGTGCGTTTATCGGGCGGGCAAAGACAGAGAATAGGAATAGCAAGAGCATTATATAATAAACCGGAACTTCTTGTTCTTGATGAAGCTACATCGGCACTCGATAATAAAACAGAAAAATATGTTATGGAAGCTATAGAAAATCTATATGGAAAAATAACTATGATAATAATTGCACATAGGTTATCTACTATAGAAAAATGCGATGTAGTTTATGAACTTAAAAATACAGAATTGAAAGAAGTTAAAATAAATAATAGTGGTTCAAAATAATTCAAAATTAGAGGAAAAAATGAAAGTTGTAATTTTAGCAGGCGGTTTAGGTACGAGATTATCAGAGGAAACAAAACTTGTTCCAAAGCCTATGGTAGAAATAGGTGGTAAGCCGATATTGTGGCATATAATGAAAATATATTCTTATTATGGGTTTAATGATTTTGTTATTTTAACAGGTTATAAATCTCACATAATTAAAGATTATTTTGTTCATTACTATCAACAATATTCCGATATTACCGTCGATATGTCAAATAATTCAGTTCAAATTCATAGAATACAGACTGAACCTTGGAAAGTTACTATGCTTTATACAGGGCAGAATACAATGACAGGCGGAAGAATAAAAAAAGCACAGGAATATATCGGCAATGAGCCATTTCTTCTTACTTATGGCGACGGAGTTGCAGATGTTAATATTAAAGAATTAATAGAAAATCATAAAAAATCAAACAAACTTTGCACGATGACCGCAGTTCAGCTTTCAGGGCGTTTTGGTGCTTTAGTTATAAAAGATAACAATATGATTACATCTTTTATGGAAAAGCCCAAAGGGGAAGAAAGTTGGATTAACGGCGGTTTTTTTGTTTGTGAACCGGAAGTTTTAAACTATATAAAAGATAACGACGATACGGTAGTTTTCGAGAGAGATCCTCTTGAAAATTTGGCAAAAGATAATCAGTTAAATGCATTTAAGCACTTTGGTTTTTGGAAACCGATGGATACATTAAGAGAAAAAGAAGAATTAACAGATATGTGGCAGAAAGGTACAGCCCCCTGGACAGTTTGGAGGGAAAAATGAAATCCAATCTCCTAAAACTTTTTTTGAATAAAAAAGTTTTAGTCACTGGTCATACCGGTTTTAAAGGTTCTTGGTTGACACTTTGGCTTGAAATGCTTGGTGCAAAAGTTGTCGGATATTCCGTTGATATTCCAACAAAGCCGTCGTTGTTTGAGATGGTAAAACCTAAATGTGTTGATATTCGTGGCGATATAAGAGATTTTAAAAAATTAAATGAGACTGTAAAAAAATATAAACCTGAAATAATTTTTCATTTGGCAGCACAGCCGCTTGTTCGTTTATCGTACAAAGAAACTTTAGATACTTATCAAAGTAATGTCATAGGAACGGCAAATATTTTGGAAACATTAAAATATAATAAATGTGTTAATGCTGTTGTCGCAATAACGACGGATAAAGTTTATTTAAATAATGAAACAGGAAAAGCTTTTAAAGAATCCGATCCCCTCGGCGGATATGATCCTTACAGTGCATCAAAAGCAGCTTGCGAAATAGTAATATCCTCATATAGAGATTCTTTCTTTAATGTTAAAGATTACGGAAAAAAACATAATGTTTTAATTGCTTCCGCTCGTGCAGGAAATGTTATTGGCGGGGGAGATTTCGCAAAAGACAGATTAATTCCCGATTTTATCAGAGCAATATTGGCTAAAAAAGATTTAAAAATAAGAAATCCTAAAGCTATTCGTCCTTGGCAGCACGTGCTTGAACCTCTTTCGGGATATTTGATGCTGGGAGCGAACTTATTAAACGGGAAAAAAGAATTTGCTCAGGGCTGGAATTTCGGACCAGAAAAAAAAGATATTAAGACTGTCGAAGAAATAGTAAAAATAATGTGTGAAAATTTTGAAGGTAAAGTA
>JAFPUA010000113.1 GCA_017413305.1 Candidatus Ruminimicrobiellum caprinum | reverse complement strand
ATATAAATAAAGAAGGAGAACTTATGAGCAAAAATTTAGAAAAAGAAATTTATTCTGTTGTTGGCAAAAGAATTAGAGAAGAAAGAAAAAATAAAGGTTTGACTCAGGAAGAACTTGCCGAAAAAGCAGACATGAACTATAAATTTTTAAATCGCATTGAAAGAAATGTAAGTAAGCCTAGTTTGGATATGATTATAAAATTGGCTGAAGTATTGGATGTGTCGTTTTTAAGTTTGTTTGGAAATGCTAAAAGTAAAAATAATAAATCTCAAAATGACAAACAGCTTTTAGCTAATAAGTTTAATTATTTGTTTTCAAGTCTGCCTTCAAAGTGGCAGCAATACATAATTAAAACAATAAAAGAAATAAAGAAAATATTGAAATAAAAACTTTTAGCAATTTTTTGTTTGACAATAATTAAAAAATTTTATAAACTATTGTCCTATTAGTAATTGGAGTTCACGGGCAGTTAGCTCAGCTAGGGAGAGCATCTCCCTTACAAGGAGGAGGTCGCAGGTTCAATCCCTGCACTGCCCATTCTCCACAACCTTCCAAAGAAAGAAAATCACAATACATCAAAATACAAAACAGAGGTATCTTATGATAAGAAAATTATGTCTGCAAGTTTTGATAGTATCAATTTTTCTCGGTGTAAATTTAACGGCGTTTGCTGCACCGAAGAGTTATCTAAAGTCCGATAAAAACAAAATCTCAAAATCTCAAAAAGAAAATCCAGCCTATTTTGAAATAAATACCCCGGGAACAGATGCGGTTATTGATTATAGTAAGTACGGAGAATTTCAAAATGTAGGAACAAATAAATACAGATATGTTCCAAAAGATTTTAAAGCACTGCGTGCCGCATCGGGCGAAGGCGTGTATCCAAACACAGATTCAGTTTTTAAAAGCCCCAGATATAAACAATTGTTAAAAGAAGGTAAGCTTGACGGCGATAAATGGTCTTTTGTTAATACAAGAGAAGCCGAACTTAACTATTATAAATGGGCAACAGCACAGGAAGATCCGGGTGTTCGTCAGTATTATATCGCTCTTGCTCTTGAAAATGCAGGAAATTATGAAAGAGCAATAAAAGCATATTATTCTATAGTTGTGTTTTTCCCGAAAGCAATCGGATATACTTTTTGGAAAACTCCTTGGTATGTGGCTCCCGTAGCAATAGAAAAAATAAAGTATCTTACAAGAGAACATCCTGAAATCGGGTTAAAGCTTGAAGGGGCTTATGTAGATGTTATTAACAGATTTGATGACGAAAAATCAAATGATGATTTTATTACAGATCCGGGCAAACTTGTAAAAGCTAAAAAGAAAGATTGGGTACAGAAACCTGTCAACTTGAAAAAAATCGGTATCAAAAAAACTGTAGGTAAAGGTAAAGTAAAACTTGTTGAATATAACAATAAACATTATCAGCTTCTTGTTGATGATAAACCTTTTATTGTCAGAGGAATTTGTTATTCGCCTAATCCTGTAGGAACTTCGCCCGATAACGGAACATTAAATGCTTCCAGAGACTGGATGTTTGCAGATTATAATAAGAATAATATTATCGACGGACCTTATGAATCTTGGGTAGATGAAAATAGGAATGAAATACAGGATGAAGATGAACCTGTGATAGGTGATTTTAAGTTAATGAAAGAGATGGGAATAAATACTTTAAGATTGTATCATTATCCGGGTTTTAACAAAGATTTACTTATGGACGGTTATGAAAATTACGGGTTTATGTATATGATCGGTAACTTTATCGGTATGTACTGTACTGAGTCGGGAGCAGAATGGTTCGAAGGTACCGACTATACAAATGAAGAACAATGTCAAAGAATGCTTGCCAGTGTTGAAAAAATGGTTGAAGAATATAAAGATGAACCATATGTTTTGATGTGGGTTTTAGGTAACGAAAATAATTATGGTACTGTTGGTGTAGTAGGTGTAGCAGCAGGAACGGGATGTAATGTAAGAAAAGATGTTCCGGCATATTATCAGTTTGTAAACAGATGTGCAAAAAGAATAAAAGAGCTTGACCCTCAGCAGCGTCCTGTTGCAATATGTAACGGTGATACTTTGTTTATGGATATATGTGCACAAAATGCTCCTGAACTTGATATTTACGGAGCAAATGCGTATAGAGGTAAAGAGGGTTTTGCAACTTTATGGAAAGATGTTATGAAACTTTATGAAAGACCTGTAGTTGTTACGGAATACGGTTGTCCTGCTTTCAGTAAAATACATACTATGGAAGAAGCTGAAGAACAGCAGGCTATTTATCATGAAGGCAGCATAAAAAATATTCAGGAAAATGTTGCAGGCTATGGAGTAGGAAATGCTTTAGGCGGAATAATATTTGAGTTTACCGACGAGTGGTGGAAGGCAGGTCCTCCGCCGGAATATGATTTTAATGCTCATGATGAGACTGCTCAATGGGAAGGTCCTTTTATTGACGGTGGTGGATACGAAGAGTGGTTTGGTATTTGTTCCATAGGTGATGGAAAGTTTACACCGTTTAAGAGACAGTTGAGAAAAGCTTATTATTCCATAAAAGATTTATGGAATAATACATACAAGATGCCTAAATAAAGCAATTAGCAATTATAATTTAGTAATTGAAATTGTTGTTAAAATTCACAAAGTCAGTTTTCTGTTTATTTAGAAATTTTTGTTTTACAAAAAATTACATAAATTGCTCATTACTAACTGCTAATTTCTAATTGAAGAATTAATATTATGTTTTCAAAAAAAATATTACATTTATTAACCATAATGTTTCTTTTGCTGTCAGCAGCAGGAGTATATGCTGCCGATGTTGTAAAAGTGACAAAAAATAAAGATGGTGTTTGGCTGATGACCGTTAACGGTAAACCGTACTTTATAAAAGGTATGGCGTATTCTGTGGAGCCTGTGGGGCTGGCAGAGCCGGATGTAAATGACTGGATGTGGCTTGATAGTGATAATAACGGGAAACCCGACGGTCCCTACGATTCTTGGGTAGATTTGAATAGAGATAATTATCAGGATATAAGCGAAAATACTGTTGGAGACTTTGCCTTGCTTAAGGCAATGGGTTGTAATACTATCAGAGTTTATCATAGTGAACATGTAAACAAAGAGCTTCTTTTTGACTTGCATAGAAGATTCGGTATTAAGGTTATAATGGGTAACTTTTTTGGTGCATACACAAGAGGTAGCGGTGCTAGTTGGAATACCGGAACAGATTATACCGACAAAAAACAGAAAAAAAATATGTTAGATAGCGTACGTAAAATGGTTGAAGAATTTAAAGATGAACCTTACATCTTAATGTGGATGCTTGGTAATGAGAATGATACGGAGGGAAATACTATTAACTCCACGGCGACAAGAACCAATGCTGCCAAAAAACCTGAAGCGTATGCGAAGTTTCTTGAAGAAGCTTGTCAAATGATAAAAGAACTTGATGGAAACCATCCCGTTGGTGTGTGTAATGCTACAACCAAACTTGTAAAATATTTTGCTAAATATTCGACCAGTGTAGATGTGTTGGGGTTTAACCAATATAGTGGCCCGTACGGGTTTGGTGCACTTTGGAACAGGGTTAAACAAGAATTTGACAGGCCTGTTCTTATCACCGAGTACGGGTGTGATGCATGGAATGAAAACAAAAAAATGACAAATGAAGCTTACCAGGCAAACTATCATAAAGGCAATTGGAAAGATATTGAAAATAACAGCTATTGGGGAGATAAAGTCGGTAACTCCATTGGCGGTGTAGTATACTGCTGGCTGGATAAATGGTGGTTGGTAGGTTCCGCAAAAGTGCATGATACTATTTTTGGTGCTTGGAGGGGTTCTACAATAGATTCTTGGTTTAATGATGAGTGGTTAGGTATTTGTTCTCAGGGAAACGGAAAAAAATCTCCTTTTCAAAGAATATTAAGAAGGGTTTATTTTACTTACCAAGAAGAATTGTGGGATTGGAATCCAGCGACATTTTAATGTACAATGTAT
>JAFPUA010000112.1 GCA_017413305.1 Candidatus Ruminimicrobiellum caprinum | reverse complement strand
ATCATTTGCTCTTCGATTCTTTTTTCAAAATCTGCCTGTGTCAAACCTTCTTTTTCAAGTTCTGTTTTAAAAGAGGCATCGTCAGGAAATCTTCTTGTTACCTGTTTTATAGCTTCGTCAAGCTCTCTTTTAGGAACTTTAATTTTTTGTTTTTTTGCTTCCTGTAACAGAACCATCTGTTCTATTTTTTGTTCTAAAAGTTGTTCTTTTAATTCTTTTACTTTTGTATCGGACTGTTCCGATAAAGGAGTCATCATTCTGTATTGTTGAACCATAGGCTCAATTAATTTTTCAAACTCGGAGCTCATTAAAGGTTCTCCGTTAACTATCGCCAAAGTTTTATCTACAACCTGATCACAAAATGCAGCAGAGCACACGCATGCCGTAACAATTAAAGATAATAAAAATTTTTTCACTTAAATTTCCTCCTATTTTTTTACACTGAATTTAAAAATATAATTAATTTGCAAAATCTTCCAATTCTGCTTCGCCCTGAGTAATATTTATTCCGTCGTCGAAACCTGCACCTTTTAAGTTGTCTAACTTAGAATAATCTACGCTGACATTTAACTTCTTTTTCATATCAACAAACCAATTATCGAACTTTGTTTTTTCAATGATTGACTTAATTTCTGCTTTTGCAACATCTTCCGGTATAGGCTGTAATTTTTCTTCGGAAATTTTAGTTATTATATGTAAACCAAAAGGTGTTTCAACTATTTCGGAAATTTCTCCGTCTTTTAAATTAAACACCACATCTTCAAATTCTTTTACAAGTTCTCCTCTTCTGAATGGCCCTATCTGACCGCCTCTCTGCGCGGAAACTTTATCGTTGGACATTTCGCGTGCAACTTTGTCAAAAGGTTCGCCTTTACTTATTCTATCGTAAGCTATATCAGCTTCTTCTTTTGTAGAAACAAGAATATGTTTTGCGATAACTGCAGTAGGATTGGTGAAATCTTCTTTATGCAATTCATAATATTTATTTATTTCTTCATCGCTTGCAGATATCAAATTTTCTCTAACTTCTTTAAGATACATTTCTATAAGCAAACCGTCTTCATAATCTTTCAACTGTTTTGCCTGTTCTTCTTTAAAGTTGTCCAAATCTGTCTTGAACTCTTCTCTCTTATTTATTCCTGCTTGTTTAGCAGATTCCAAAATTAACTTCTCTCTGACAAGCAAATCTACAAACTGTTTTTTACCGGGTTCGGTATTGATATAAGCTTGATATGCCGGAGGAGCAGACATTATTCTTTCGGAAACTTCTTCTACGGTTATAGTGTCGTTGCCGACCTTTGCTACAACATCTTTTTTCTCTCTACATCCGGACATAACTACCAAACTGCATACTAACAAAACTGCCAATTGTAAATACTTCATAAAGTGCTCCTTTCCATGATACAACTTACAAACTCATATCAAAATATTATACAAAAAATAAACTAAAAAAGCTAATTAGTTGACTACCTGTTGAACAGTTGAATAGTTTATAACGACTGCTTTAAGCTGTCAGCTGTAAGCTTGTTGTTTCCAATCTTCTAATCAACCAATCCTCTAAAACGCTTCCATCAGTGTAAAATATACCCCGTTAGATTCATTGGACGCGGCATAATCTATTCTAAAATTCATTCTGGGATTATCTTTTATTTTTATACGCAATCCCATACCGGAAGCCGTTTTTATTTTGCCCAAATCTATATCTTCAATATCATAATAAACATTTCCTATACCGGAAAACAGCGCCAACCAAACAACATTTGTAATCTTTATTTTCAGTTCAGGCTGAAAAGCAAGAAGAATATTATCTTTGTATCTGTCGGAATAAAAACCTCTTAGCAAATTGGAACCGCCCAAAGCCGGCATTACTTGTATGGGAGCGGATCCGTTAATAAATTCTCCAAAGAACTGATAGGAAAATAAAAGTTTTTTCTTATAAACATAAAAATAGTTTCTAAAATCAAAATCTGTCTTCGAATAATTATATTTGCTGCCAAACCTGTTGTTGTACAATAAATACTCTGCTTTTATTAAGACTCCTTTGGTGGGATAAATGTTACTGTCTCTTGTATCAAACTTCGTTTTAAAGCCGAACCCGGAAACGACTCCGTTATTGTTAATATAATGTAATGTGCCGTCATTAT
>JAFPUA010000013.1 GCA_017413305.1 Candidatus Ruminimicrobiellum caprinum | reverse complement strand
TCGGTTGCTCCGTAATGTGCTGATGTTATTTGTCCAAAACTGTATGGAAGATTGAAGTTGTTGAATATTTGTTTATATTCGACCGTAGCTTGGGCCGCTGTCATTGCACTGGCTGTCGTTGGTCCAATGACGAAAGAAAATAGAAAACAAACGATGACATGTATTGAGATAAGTTTATATACATTTTTTCTCATATACATAGTGTAGCCCACCTTGAAGAAATATTCAAGTGATTTTTGAAAAATTTTTGTGAAATAAATTTGTTATTTTTTCTTATTATGTTCGCGTAAATATTTGCGGATTCTTGATTTGGCTTGGGCTGTTATAACAATTTTTAGCCAGTTTTCAGTAGGATTGATGTTTTTCCTTACGAGAACTTCACATTTTTGACCGGTCTTTAATTTATAATCAAGAGGGACCAACTTCCCGTCAACTTTTACACCCATACACTTATCTCCGATATCGCTATGCACAGCATAGGCAAAATCAAGTGCTGTCGCTCCGTCTGGAAGTTTTATTGCATCACCTTTCGGGGTAGAAACATATATCTGATCAAAATTACATTCTGTTTTTATGGCTGTTAAAAATTCATTGGAATCATGAACATCTTTCTGTGATTCAAGAATATGTTTAATAAATTCCAGATGATGTTCCATATTGATATCGGTCTGTTTTAAATTGGCAGCAGCGTTTTTCTCAAATGCAGCCTTATAACGCCAATGAGCGGCAATACCATATTCGGCACGACGGTGCATTTCTTCCGTTCTTATCTGTATTTCCACGATAACACCCGTATCTGAAACTACCGTGATATGCAAAGACTGATACATATTTGCTTTAGGAACGGCAATATAGTCGGTAAAAGAACCTTCCAAAATTTTAAAATTTGTCTGAATTTGGCTCAGTATGGCATAACAATTTTCTTGTGTGTCGGTAATAATTCTCATACCAAAAAGATCTTGTATGGCTGAAAAAGGTTTTTCCTGTCGTTGCATTTTCTTATAAATTCCGTACAGATTTTTAGGACGAGCCAGAATTCTGTAAGAAACTTTCATTTTTTCAACGGTATCTTTTATTTGATCTTGAATAAGTTCGAGATTTTTTAAATTACTTTCTGAACGGGCTTCCCATTTGGAACGAATTTCTTTATACTTGGCAGGCTGCAACACTTCAAAAATTAAATCTTCCAATTCGCTTTTCCATTTGTATATTCCCAAACGGTGCGCAAACGGCGTATAAAGTGTTAATGTTTCAAGAGAAATTTCTTTCTGTTTATCGGGCGACAGGTAACGAATAGTTCTCATATTGTGCAGTCTGTCTGCAAGTTTAATAATAATAACTCTTGTATCTTTTACCACTGCAAGCAACATCTTACGCCAGTTCTCTGCCTGTGCCGTAATATTATCACTAAACTTATACGAATTTATTTTTGTTACACCTTCAACAAGCGTTGTTATTTCTTCGCCAAATTCTTCTTTCAGCTCTTCGGGTGCAACCAAAGTATCTTCCAAAACATCGTGCAGAAGTGCTGCACAGATTGTTGCCTCATCAAGTTTTAATTCGGTAAGAATTTTAGCAGTGTTATAACAATGCACAATATACGGTTCCCCGCTTGCTCTCTGCTGAAAGTAATGGGCGTTTTTTGCATAGTTATAAGCTTTCTCTATCAATGCAAAATCTGCATTGGGAGAATATTCTTTTACTAAATTGATAAGTTCATCAAGTTTTTCTGACATTTTTTAAAAAGCAATTTTTAACGAAGTATAATACTGTACAATATTTTCTTCATTTGTTTTAAAATTTTCACAAGCAACCGACAACGAAAAATGTGATAGATTTATACCTGCTCCATAAGTATATTTTATTTTTTCTTTATGCACTTTCGACGGAGACTGAGCACCAACACGCACCGCAAAATATCTGGAAAAATATTGTTCCATACCTACACTCACAAACTGGTCTTCCAAATTTCCAAACCTATAAAATTTTTTATTATAATCGGCAAGGAAAGTAAAAGAACCTAGTGCATAACCTATACCGGATCTGATACCGAAAGGCATTTGATCATGACCATAACTATCCCACCACATAAAACCAACAACATTTTCAAAATTTGCTCCGAAAAACAGCCCATTCGATAAAGGATACATCAAACCTATATCCATAGTAAAACCGTTCCCTGAATAGGCTTCCGCAATAGGCGTGCCACTGGCAACACCGCTATACAAAATTGTTCCGTATAAATAAGATAAATTAAGACCTACCGATAAACCATTGTCGTTTACATTTGCCATACTTACGGTTACTGCATGAACACTTTCTTGCATATTAAAATAGTCAGAACCGTTTTTTTCGGAATAGTTATACGACGAGAGCGTTCTCCATGAAATTGCTCCTCTGTTTTGTGCAATAACAAAAGAATTAAAGCCTCTTTTTATATTATTATATGGAAGACATTCTACATCGTCAAGAGCAGTATTTCTTAAAGCAAAAACAAAAGCTTCTATCTGTACACTACCATCTTCATTAAAGCCTAAAGTTGCAGGATTATAAAATATTCCTTCATAACTTCCGGGCATAGCAACTCCTGTTCTACCCATGGCCAAACTTCTTGCAGACACTCCGCAACCATCATAAGCATTCGGCAAAATAGGAGCCTTTTTGGCAAAACCGTCTGACGAAACTAAAAATATTACAGCTATTATGAATAAAAATTTAAGAAATTTCATATTTTCCCTCTAAGGTTACTGCATATTGCAGAGTTTCGCATATACACCGTTTTTGGCAAGCAGCTCCGTATGCGTTCCTGTTTCTGCAATTGTTCCTCTGTCTATTACCACGATTTTATCTGCATTTCTAACTGTAGCAAGTCTGTGCGCTATTAATATTACGGTTCTGTTTTTCATTAAATTTTCTATAGCTTCCTGCACGAGCTTTTCGGATTCGCTATCAAGTGCCGATGTCGCTTCATCAAGTACAAGTATAGGCGGATTTTTTAACATTGCACGAGCTATAGCTATTCTCTGTTTTTCTCCGCCGGAAAGTTTCATACCGCGTTCACCGATTAAAGTGTTGTATCCTTCCGGTAAATTCGATATAAATTTATGTGCGTTGGCAGCTTTAGCGGCGGCTTCTATTTCTTCATCGGTAGCATCAAGTTTCCCGTAAGAAATATTGTACTTTATAGTGTTGTTAAATAAAAATACATCTTGAGAAACTGTGCCGATTTTGTCTCTTAAAGATTTTATTTGAATATTTTTTATATTTGTTCCATCCACTAAAATTTCACCGGAATTTACATCGTAAAATCTTAATATCAAATTAGCAATCGTACTCTTACCCGAACCTGACGGCCCGACAAAAGCAACTGTTTGTCCTTTCTTAATATCAAGGCTGACATTTTTCAATATAGTTTTATCTTGTTCATAAGAAAAGACCACATTTTTATAAACGATATCTTTTGAAAATTCATTTAGCTCTTTTGCATTTGGAGCATCTACAATTTCTATCTTCTCATCAAAAATTTCAAACACACGCTCTGTACCTTAGAAGCTTTCTGTATTGTTGAGTTTAACTGAGCAAAATTTTTAATAGGCTGATACATCTGCGTAATAGCAAGAATAAATGCCGTAAAATCACCTAAAGTCCATACTCCGTCAATAACATCTTTACCCCCGAACCATAAAACTATAGCGACACCCGTCATAGACAAAAATTCCATAACGGGAGTAGTTCTGGCATCTACTCTGGTAATTCTTTGCTGAACATTGTAATATGCTTTATTCTCGACGGAAAATCTTTTTTCTTCATGTTCTTCTCTGCAAAAAGATTTTATAACCGAAAACCCGCTCAATATTTCCTGTAAAGAAGTATAAATTTCCGATATCTGTACCATACTGTCTTTTGAAGCTTTCTTTAATTTTCTTGCAAACTGTGCAAGAGGAATACCAAGTACAGGAAGCACAACTACTATGAAGAAAGCATATTTCCAATGAAGATAAAAAAGCCCGCCTATCATACCGATAATGATAAGACCGTCTCTTAAAAGTGTAGGTGGAACTTTTACCAAGGCCTCTTGTAATGCATTTATATCGTTAGTAAGTCTGGACATAATTTTTGAAGATGTGTTTTTTACATAAAAGCCATGTGAAAGTTTTATTAACTTTTCGCAAAGTTCTTGACGCAAATCTTTTATGGCATTTTGTGCAACATAATTTAAAAAATAGCACCTGCCGTAATCTGCAATACCTTTTATTGCATATATTGCCGGCATAATTAAACACAAACCTATCAAAGTATATTTAGCCTTAACAGGATCATCGTTAATAAAAACTCCATCCATTATTTTTTTGGACAGATACACCAAGATACCTGTAACAGCGGAATATATACCCATTGAAATTATTGCCCAAAAGAATCTGCCTTTATATGGCAACGCATACTTAATTAGTCTTTTATAGTCCATAAAATCTCCTATTGTAAATTGATAATTTTTTGTGCCACACGAGAATAAACGCCTTTTGTACCTAACATATCTCTAAAATGCTGTAATTCTTTCTTTACTTTTACATAATTGTCCGGTTGTAAAATCTTTAACACTTTATTTGATATTTTTTCCGGGGTTGCATTATGCTGAATACATTCCGGGACAATTTCTTTGTTAAGCAAAATGTTTGCGAGTGTGATATATTTTACATTTATCAGCATTCTGGCTAACCAGTAATTTGCATTTGAAAGTTTATACATTACTACCATAGGAATGCCCATTAAAGCATTTTCCAAGCTTACTGTTCCCGATGGACAAATTGCTATATCAATATCTTTTCTTTCTTCGAAGTTTTTGCCTGTTTTTACTTCTATATAGTCGGGAATTTCATAATCCAATTTCTCAAGAGAAAATAAAATAAATTTTGCATTTATTTTTTCTTTTAATATTTTTACTGTATCAAGAATTACGGGAAGATGCCTTAAAATTGTGTTTTTTCTGCTTCCGGCAAAAAGTCCGATTACTAATTGTTCTTTTCTAATTGATAATTGTTGATTTGATTCTGAAGGGACTAAATCAATTAAAGGGTTACCTTCAAAGAAAACTTTTATATTTTCTTTTTCATACATTTCTTTTTCAAACGGGAGAAAAGGGAACACTACATCAACATATTTTGCAATATTTTTTATTCTGTATTTTCTTGATGCCCACACTTGCGGTGCAATAAAATAGTATACGGGGATTTTTAATTCGTGTGCGGCTTTTGCAATATGAATATTAAAGCCGTAATAGTCAACTAAAATGACTTTTTTTATATTCTTATCAACAAGAATTTGTTGAATTTTTTTAAAAACATTTTTTAAAAAAAGAACTTGTTTTATCGGGAAAAAACCAAATGCATTTAAATTTACTATATCTTCAATAAAAGTATCAGCAACTGTTTTTAGCTGATTCCCGCCGACAGCATAAACCTCAGCTTTATTTTCTATATTAGATAAATAAAGTTTCTTTATTTCTTTTATTAAGTTAGCTGCGTGAATATCCCCTGATATATCCCCCGCAGAAATTAAAATATTATTATTCATAACCACTTTATTATACAAAAAAAAATTACCTTCGGCAATAAAATTTGCTTAGTAATTTATAAAAAAATAAAAATATAAAACTTTTATCTTTTGAAATTTTCTTTATAAAATTTTATTTGTTCTTCTAAAAAGCTATTTCTTTCTTCTAAAATTTTTATTTTTTCTTCAAGCAACTTTATTTTTTCTTTATATTTTAAAATTTTATCGTCATCAGTAACATATTGTTCTTCAAGATTTTGCGTAAAAACACCTTGTATTTCTTCCTGTGATTTATTAAATATTTTTGATAATTTTTCCATATTTGCAGGAGAAGGAACACTTTTCCCTTTCAACCAAGAATTTACAAGTTGAGGTGTAATATTCATTTCTCTGGCAAATTTAGCCTGACTACCTAATGAAAAGCCTTTGTTAAATTCTATAATCATTTTTTCAAAAACTAAATTCTTAGGCATAAAAAATCCCCTATTTTTAATAAAATAAAAATTTCTCTTGACAAAAAGAAAATTTTAAACTATAATTTTATAAAATGACATCAATTGATATATTTTTATAAAAATAAAATATAAATCCAAAAAGCCGAGCAGTCTAAACATAGCATTAGATTGAAAAATTATAATTGTAATATAGCAACAATTACAATCAAACGATATACTTTTACTTACGCTCGGCTTATTATACAAAAAAAATTTATAAATAGCAAGGAGACAAATATGAAAAAGAAAGGTTTTACATTAATGGAATTAATTATCACTCTAACAATTGTTATTATTTTATCTTTAATCTCATGGCCTATTTACAGAGGCCATCGTTCTAAAGAATATACTACCCTTGCGGAAGGATATGCCTTACTTGGCGTAATAAAAGAAGCTCAAATTAATTATTATAATGAATATGGATATTTTCTGAAAAGATATCTGCCTTTTCCTTATAACACTTTTAATGACCCTGTATTAGGAATTAATGCAATTAACAACAAATACTTTTCATTATTTACTTATTGGAATGACTGGCATGAAACTGGAGATCAGTCATATAAACATTATTTCGATGTCACAATACTTAGTAATGATGCATCCATAACACAAAAATACAATTTAACAGAAAGATTTGATATGGTTGTATCAGGAAAAACTGCAATAAAAATATAATCCATAAAATCAAGATTTAACATAGCAAAATCTTGAAGAAAAGAGCAGAGAAAAATATCTGCTCTTTTTTTACGTAGTTTATAGATTTATGGTTTATAATTACTTTTTAAGAACTGCATAATATATTGCAATTCTTAAGCGATGAAATATTTTGAATTTAGATAAGGAATCAGCACGACGAAGTTTATTCAACATAAATTAGGAGTGCTGCAACACAGTTTAAATTCAAAAGATAATGTCGCAATAAAAAATAGGTATGTAATTTCTTACATACCTATTTTTCTATAAAGAATCTGGCAACGACCTACTCTCCCGGGACCCTGCGGTCCAAGTACCATCGGCCCATATGAGCTTAACTTCCGAGTTCGGAATGGGATCGGGTGTGACCTCACAGGTATAGTCACCAGAAATTTTTCAATTTTAATACTTCTTAAAAAGAACTTAATTCATTAAACTTAATAGTCAAACCGACTAGTGTATTATATCACTTTTTGTTAAAAATGTCAAATCTCAGATTAGAGAATGTGACCAAGCCAAACGGACGATTAGTACAAGTTAGCTGAATACATTACTGTACTTACACTTCTTGCCTATCAAACCAGTAGTCTACTGGTGTCCTTTGGGGAAATCTTATCTTGGGGAAAGTTTCACACTTATATGCTTTCAGTGTTTATCTTAACCGCACTTGGCTACTCGGCAATGCTCTTGGCAGAACAACCGAAACACCAGAGGTGCGTTCATTCCGGTCCTCTCGTACTAAGAACGAGCCCCCTAAAATTTCCTGCGCCCACGGTAGATAGAGACCGTACTGTCTCACGACGTACTGAACCCAGC
>JAFPUA010000111.1 GCA_017413305.1 Candidatus Ruminimicrobiellum caprinum | reverse complement strand
TTACAACATTTGTTTTTTTAACCGGATGCAGTCAGCACTATGCACAAAAACAAGATAGCAACACAAATGCAAATACCAATATCAGTGCTAATGCTACAGTCAATGCAGAAACAACTACAGAAAAAAGTACAAGCACTTTGTATCAGGTATCGACATTACAGGCACTTATGCAGGGATATTATTATCCTGTTGCTACTGCCAGAGAACTTAAAGCAAACGGTGATTTCGGTATAGGATGTTTTGAAAGTGTTAACGGTGAACTTATTATGCTTGACGGTGTAGTGTATCAGGCAATTTATGACGGTTCCGTATTAGTACCGGAAGATAGTGCCACAATACCTTATGCAACAGTATCTTTCTTTAAAAATGATATAACTGAAACACTTGCAGAAATACTTTCTATGGAAAATCTTAAAGAGCAGATGGATAATATCGTCAACAAAAATGGAAACAATTTATTCTATTTTGTAAGAATTGACGGAACTTTTGATACAATAAAATATAGAAGCGAATATGCACAGAAAGAACCCTATAAACCGCTTGCAAAAGCAATGGAAACAGATCAAACTTTTTTCAGTGAAAAAAATGTAACAGGAACTATCGTAGGTTTATATTGCCCGGACTTTATGGATAAGCTTAATTCTGTAGGTTGGCATTTTCATTATATTTCTTCCGACAAGAAAAAAGGAGGACATTTGTTGGAAGTTTCTGCAAAAAATGCAGATGTTAAACTCAGCAAAATGACAAACTTTTTAATGAAACTTACCGAAGAAGAGAAGTTTCAAAAACTTCCCCTCTCTAAAGATATGAACAAAGACATCCACGAAGTAGAAACAAAGTAGTTTTTATAAATTAATGCAGGTGGTGTTTTTGAGTTTGTCGTATTCGTCGAGAGATTTTAAATAAGCGATAACTTTTTCCATATTGGTTAACAGAGAGCAGCCGCATCTTATGGCTGCTTTTCTGATGATGGCATTTTCCTTTCTTTCTGTAATATCGAAAGTTTTATGAATATTGATAACAAAATCTACTTTTCCATCGGTTATAACATCCATGGCTTTAGGTTCTTGTACCCAATCTACCGTATGGACATTATATCCTCTTTCTTTTAAGTAGTTTGCGGTTCCTGTTGTGGCATATACAGGAACATTTAATTTATATAGATTTTCTACAACTTCCATAAATTTTATTTTATCTTTATCACGGCCGGAACTTACCAAAATACCTTTAACAGGCTTTTTAATTTGTGTGGCTTCCAAAGAAAGTATCATTGCTTGGTTAAAATCTTTTCCCAAACAGCCAACTTCACCGGTAGAACCCATTTCCACGCCTGTTATAGGATCTGCACCATCGAGCCTTCTATAGCTGAACATAGATGCCTTCATGCCTACAAAAGGTATTTCGCTTTCGTCTATCATAATTTTAGAGATTTTTTCGTTATTCATTACCTTACAGGAAATTTCAGCAAGGTTTTTGCCGGAAACTTTTGATATAAAAGGAAATGATCTCGATGCACGAGAATTACATTCTATAACTTTAACATCGTTATCTTTTGCAATAAACTGAATATTAAAAGGACCATTTAAATTAAGCCCTTTAGCTATTTTCTAACGATATCTTTAATTGTATTGACTGTTTTAACATAGAGTTTTTCCGGTGGGAATACAAGTGTGGCATCGCCTGAATGAATTCCTGCATTTTCTACATGTTCGCTGACAAGAGAAATAATAACTTCACCATTTTTGGCGACACCGTCGCACTCTACTTCTTTCGCATCGAGAATAAACTTTGAAATTACTACAGGATAATCGTCGGAAATATCTTTTGTGAGTGATAAGAAATAGTCAAGGCTGGCATCATCTGCAGCAACATTCATAAGTGTACCGGACAAAACAAAACTTGGCCTGATAAGTACGGGATAGCCGACTCTTTTAATAAATTCGTCTATTTCTTTTCTTGATGTTGCCGATATCCATTCCGGTTGATCTATACCCATTTTATCGAGCAGAGCTGAAAATTTGTTCCTGTCTTCTGCCATATCTACAGTTTTTGCGCTGTGACCTAAAATTTTAACTTTTGCCTCGCTTAATGCAGGGATAAGGTTGTTAGGATTTTGTCCCCCCATACAAGCTATAACGCCTTTCGGTTTTTCTATATCTACGATATCTAACACTCTTTCAAATGATAACTCTTCAAAATATAATCTGTCGGAAGTAGAAAAGTCTGTAGAAACTGTTTCAGGATTACAGTTTATAATAATACTGTCTGCTCTTTTCTGTTTAAAATATTTGCTGGTCATTACGGAACACCAGTCAAACTCACAGCTGCTGCCTATTCTGTAGCTGCCGCTTCCGAGTGTGATAATGCCTGAATTTTTCTTTGTGAGTGTTATGTCGTTGTGTGTACCGTCATAAGATAAATATAAATAGTTAGAACTTGTCGGATATTCCGCAGATGTCGTATCTATCTGTTTTACGACGGGAACAATATTAAATTTCTTCCTTAATTTTCTTATCTGGAGTGATAAAGTTTTAATTTCTTTTTGAGTATATTTTTTGTTTGGTTCTTTTACAGAAAGATAAGTTTTTACAAGCTGGTAGTCGGAAAAACCGAACCTTTTAAGCTGTCTGATATATTCTTTATCAAAAGATTTAAATGTGTCATGAAGATTTTTCTTTTTATTCTTTTTAATTAATTCTA
>JAFPUA010000110.1 GCA_017413305.1 Candidatus Ruminimicrobiellum caprinum | reverse complement strand
CCGAAATCTATACACAACAAAGTTACAATCGAACCGAAAAATATAGTGTAATAATATTTTAAACTTTTTACAAACTTAACGAAAAGTTTTTGATTGCTAATAAACCAAAATATCACAAACAACAATGTTACCAAAGAGTTGATATATGCAAGTACCGCCGTGTCGTATCTGATACCTAAAATAAATGCTTGTATTAAATCTCCGTAAGGAGCAAGGTTGGCAATGCCGCCCGAGTAATATAAAGAAAATATTACTCGGTAAACGGTCATTACTGCCAAAAATATGATATTTAAGAATATGATTCTTTTGATAAATTTTGTAACCATAATTCAACCTACAAGTAAAGTTTAAGGTATTTTTTAATTGCTAATTTCTAATTTTACTTTTGTTCATACTGCAATGTTTTTGTCGTGATATCCGTCACACTTGAAGGACCAAAGAACTGTATAGCTCCCGGGAACATATACATATCTTTTAAAGCCCAATCTTTTCTTACTTTTGCAAAAGCTTTAAACGGTTTTCCGTTGAGGTTTACAAGAGCTTTCTGTATAACAGGTTTTTCTTTGCCTTTTCTCTTTTCGATGTTCATCATCATGGTTAAAGGAATACCGCCGCATTTCCAATCCGAAGGTTTTGCAACAAGATTTTTAACCGATGACAAATATCCGGACATATTGTTCAATACTAATGCTGCAGCGTTATAACCTAAAGCATAAGTATAGTTTGCGTCAAAGTTGGAAGGAATTCCGCATCTTCCTTCATATCCGAAGAAATGGTTAATCGTCGAGAATTTACCTTTAAATTTTCCTGCTTTTTTGAGGTCTTTTAACTTTTTGGAAACCATTTCAATAAGAAGTTTTTCTGTTTCAATTAAAGATACTTGAACATTTCCGTGAGGATCTCTGTCCAACATTAACTGAGCAGCGATATTTTTCGGAAGAGAATTTAACAATGAAGCTAAATTTTTAGGAAGTTTTTTAGAAATGAAAGCTATTTTTTCATCAACGGAGTTCAATTTTGCAACTTGAGCTTCGTTTTCTGCAAGCAAGTCGTTCAGTTCTGCAATAAGGGCTTTCATCTCGGGAATAAATTCAATCAATCCTTCAGGAACAAGAACTACACCGTAATTTTTCCCCATTTCTGATCTTTTTACTACGAGCTTAGCCAAATCGTCAACGATTTGCCCCAAAGTCATTTTCTTAGCTAAAACTTCTTCACCGATCAAAACTACATTAGGCTGTACTTTAAAACCGACTTCCAAAGTAATATGAGAAGCGCTTCTTCCCATAAGTCTGATAAAGTGCCAATATTTTCTTGCAGAGTTTACATCTCTTTCAATGTTTCCTACAAGTTCTGCATAAATTTTTGTTGCCGTATCGAAACCGAAAGAAGCTTCGATGTGTTCGTTTTTTAAATCTCCGTCGATAGTTTTAGGTACACCGATAACGCAAACACCTGTATTTTCTTTTTTCAAATATTCTGCCAAAAGAGCTGCATTTGTATTGGAATCGTCACCGCCGATAAATACAAGTGCGTTCATTTTATTTTTTAATATGGTTTTCTTAGCTTGTTCAAACTGTTCCTGAGTTTCAATTTTTGTTCTGCCGGACTGTATCATATCGAATCCACCGGTATTTTTATAGTTTGCAATAACTTTATCGGTTATTTCCATAGTTTTGTTGTCTAATATTCCGGAAGGGCCACCCAAGAAACCTATCAATTTGTTTTTCTTGTTAGCATTTTTTAAACCTTCAAACAAACCGAATATAACATTATGTCCTCCTGGGGCCTGTCCGCCTGAAAGAACAACGCCTACTTTAATAGCTTTTTTTGAAACAACAGCGTTTTTGCCTGCCTGAAAACTTACTACCGGCATACCGTAAGTTTTTTCAAAAATAGCTTTTATTTTGTCAAAATCTGCAACCGATTTTGTTGCTTTACCAAGTACCGGTTTAACATTTGCGATACCTTTCTTTAAAACATTGGGTAATACCGGTTGAAAGTTAAGTCTTTCTTTGTGCAATTCGGAAATTGCACATTTGCAATTACATTTTGCCATAATAAAACTCCTATAAGAAAATTTATTTACAAAAATAGTTTTATGATTATACAAAAATTTTTTACTTACCGCAAATTTTTTGTAAGGTTAATATCAAAAAAGTGCCGGTATAATCTTTTTTCTTTGACTTACAAAAATTTTATGCTATAATATTGGCCATAATTTATAATTGTTTTCGTAAGTCGAAAATAAGGAGATATAAATGGAAGAATTAAAGAAAGTTGACAACGAAGTAGCTTCGATTATCGAAGAAGAACATCAAAGACAGGAACTCAATATTGAGTTAATTGCCTCTGAAAACCACACATCAAAGGCTGTTATGCAGGCTCAAGGTTCTGTTCTCACAAATAAATATGCCGAAGGTTATCCCGGAAGAAGATACTACGGCGGATGCGAATTCGTTGATAAAATAGAAACTTTGGCAATAGAAAGAGCAAAAAAATTATTCGGATGCCAGTTTGTAAATGTTCAGCCTCATTCCGGCGCACAGGCTAACATGGCTGTATTTTTGGCACTTCTTCAGCCCGGCGATACCGTAATGGGTATGAGCCTTGATCATGGCGGACACCTTTCTCACGGACATTCGATGAACTTTTCAGGAAAATATTTTAAGATTGTTCCTTATACTGTAAATAAAGATACAGAACTTATTGACTATGATTTAATGGAAAAACTTGCACAGGAAAACAAACCGAAACTTATCGTTACAGGTGCCAGTGCATATTCCAGAGTTTGGGATTGGGCAAGAATCAGAAAAATTGCAGATTCTGTCGGAGCTTTGTTTATGGCAGATATAGCCCACTATGCAGGGCTTATAGCTGCAGGAATTTATCCTTCTCCTATACCTTTTGCGGATGTTGTTACTACTACAACTCATAAAACTTTAAGAGGTCCCAGAGGCGGTATAATAATGACCAACAGAGAAGACCTTGCAAAGAAAATCAATTCTGCCGTTTTCCCCGGCGTACAGGGCGGACCTTTAATGCATGTTATTGCAGGTAAAGCTGTGGCATTTGGAGAAGCTCTTGACCCTTCTTTTAAAGAATATCAGAAACAAGTTGCCGCAAATGCAAAAGTTTTTGCAAAAGTGTTAGCTGAAAGCGGTTTAAGAATTGTTTCCGGCGGAACGGACTGCCATATGTTCTTGGTAGATTTAAGACCGTTAAATGTTTCCGGTAAAGATGCGCAGATTAACCTTGAAAAAGCAGGCATTACTGCTAACAAAAACACTATTCCTTACGACCCAGCAAAACCGATGATTGCTTCCGGTATCAGAATCGGTACCCCTGCAATTACTACCAGAGGTATGAAAGAAGCAGAAGTTACAAAAATTGCAAACTGGATAGTAAAAGTATTGAAGAATATTAATAATGAAGATGTAATTGCAGAAGTTAAAAAAGAAGTTACCGCACTCTGCAAACAGTTCCCTGTATATAAATAAAAAATATATTTATATTCAAAAAACAGCAAATCGTAAATAAAGATTTGCTGTTTTTTTGTTATTTTTTCCTTGTCATTTTATGAAAATAAATGATATAATAATAAAATTATTATTCAACAAATACTATAAAATATAGAGGACAGAAAATGAACTTTCAAGAAATCATTATGAGATTGCATAAGTATTGGGCCAAAGAGGGTTGTTTGATTTGGCAGCCTTACGACTTGGAAAAAGGTGCGGGAACATTTAACCCTGCAACATTTTTAAGATGTTTGGGACCAAACCCATGGAAAGTTGCTTATGTAGAACCATCAAGACGTCCTACCGACGGAAGATACGGAGAAAATCCAAACAGATTACAACACTACTATCAGTTTCAGGTAATATTAAAACCTGCCCCGGAAAATGTACAGCAGCTGTATTTGAACAGCTTAAAAGCAATAGGGCTTGACCCGAAAGAACACGATATAAGGTTTGTTGAAGACGACTGGGAATCTCCTACACTCGGCGCATGGGGGCTTGGTTGGGAAGTGTGGATAGACGGTATGGAAGCAACTCAGTTTACATATTTTCAGCAGGTGGGCGGTATAGAATTAAACCCGATATCTGCAGAAATTACATACGGGCTTGAAAGATTGGCTATGTATTCTCAAAAGAAAGATTCCGTATATGACTTGATGTGGACGGACGATGTTACATATGGTGATGTACATCTGGAAGACGAAAGACAGTGGTCAAAATATAATTTTGAAGTTGCAGACACAAAAATGTTATTGCAACATTTTACCGATTGGGAAGCCGAAGCTAAAAAACTTGTAGAACAAGGGCTTGTCCTTCCTGCTTATGACGCAGTTATGAAATGTTCTCATTTGTTCAATTTGCTTGATGCAAGGAGTGCAATATCGGTTTCTGAAAGAGTAAGTTATGTTTTAAGAGTCAGAACTTTGGCAAAGCTCGTCGCCGAAGGATACATGAAACAGTTTACGAAGTAAACTGTTTCATAGCTTAAAGCTTACAGCTTATAGTTTTAGATACAATTTTGTTTCACAAAATTCTGTTATATATCAAAATTTCACAAAGTGAATTTTTACATTAAACTTTAAGCTTTCAGCTATAAGCTAAGGGCACAAAGTGCCCGACTAAGCTCTATTTACTAAAAAGAGAAAAATTTTAAATATATTTATATAACATAGGAAGGGATAAAGATGAATAAAAATGTCATATTAGAAATAGGAGCTGAGGAAATTCCCTCTTCGTACATCGCACCGGCACTTGACCAGATGAAAAAGTTTGCCGAAGATATGTTAAATGCTGCTATGTTGGACCACGGTGAGATAAGAACATATTCTACACCGAGAAGATTGATATTGGCAATTGACAATGTTGAAGAAAAAAGTAAAGATTCCGTTCAGGAATTTAACGGCCCGTCGGTAAAAGCAGGTAAAGATGCTAACGGTAACTGGACACAGGCGATACTTGGTTTTTCAAATAAACATCAGGTAAAGCCGGAACAGTTGGTAATAAAAGAAACTCCCAAAGGGCAGTATTATACTTATTCCAAAAAAATCAAAGGCGAAAAAGCTACAAATATTTTAGCAGAAATTTTACCAGCAATTATTCAAAAAATATATTTTCCTAAAACTATGATTTGGGAAGCTTCGGGGCTTAAATTTGCAAGGCCTATTAGAACTATCGTTGCTCTTTACGGTGATAAAGTAATAAAATTTTCTCTCGCAAACGGAGCAATAAAAGCATCAAATAAAACTATCGGTTTACATACATTAACTACGGCACCTATAGTTATAAAATCTGCAGATGAATATAAACAAACTTTGCAGAACAATTGTGTTTTGGTAGATCAACAAGAAAGAAAACAGAGAATCATATCTTCAATAAACGAAGTTGCCGACACAATTTCAGCTAAGGCTATTCTTGACGAAAGTTTGGTTAACGAAGTTAATAATCTTGTAGAGTATCCGACTGCGGTATTGTGCAAATTTAACGAAAAATATTTAAAACTTCCTCCGGAAGTTCTTATTACTTGTCTTAAAAAACAACAGAAATGTTTTGCCGTGAAAGATTCTACGGGCAAACTGACAAACTATTTTATCAATGTTAGAAACGGTAAATCAGAAAACCTTGATATCGTCAGAGCAGGTTACGAAAAAGTTGTAGTTGCAAGGCTTGAAGACTCAGTATTTTTCTACGATAACGATATTAAAAAATCTTTTGAAAGTTCACTTGAAAGGTTAAAAGGTCTTATTTTTCAAAAAGAAATAGGAACAGTTTATGAAAAGCTCACGAGAATAAAAGCAGTTGCCAATTTTATAAATGAAGAAAATAAGTTAAATATTAACAAAGATACTTTAACGAGAGTTATTGATTTATCCAAAACGGATTTGGTCAGCGAGATGGTATTTGAATATCCTGAACTGCAGGGAATAATGGGCAGAATTTATTCTAAGGTTGCCGGAGAATCCGACGAAATATCTAATGCAATTGAACAGCATTACTGGCCGCTATCTGCATCGGGAGCTTTGCCCGAAAATATTTTGTCTATTGCAGTTTCTCTTGCGGACAAAATAGATACCGTTACGGCAGATTTCGCTATAGGGCTTGAACCGTCAGGCTCTGCAGACCCTTACGGATTAAGGCGTATGGCTATCGGTATAGTCAGAATGATAAGACAGTATTTGCCTGAAGCCGACTTTGAAAAAATTTTAGATATGGCGTTAAATGCTCTTCCGGAACAAATAAAACAGAAAGATACTTTTGCAACAGCTAAACAGAGATTAGTTAAATTTTTCTGGAGCAGAATAGAAAATATTTATGAAAACGAGGGATACAAATTTGACGAAGTAAAAGCTGTTATTATTCCGTCTCAAAAGATAGGTTTAAAATCACTCGGCGATATCGTAAAGAAGCTTAATACATTACAGAACTTAAGAAAAGAAACATCTTTTGAATCTATAACGACTATATTTAAAAGAGCAAGCAACATTTTAAATCAGGCAAAAAAACAGAAATTAAACTTTTCTGATTCCGTTAACAAAGATTTGTTGAAAGAAGAGCCGGAACAAAATTTATATAATAAATATGTTGAAGTTGATAAAGAGCTCAGCGGTCTTCTTGCAAATAAAGATTATGTTGCTGCGATAAACAAACTTAACGATATTAAACCTTATTTGGACACCTTTTTTGAAAAAGTTATGGTTATGTGCGAAGATGAAAATGTAAAAACAAACAGAATATCTTTAATAAATTATATTACCGAAAAGTTTAATTCGTTTGTTAGTCTTTCATCATTACAATAAAAACCGCGCAGCGGTGTCATCCCCGAATGTTTCTGTCGGGGATCTATGGTATAAAAGCTCCTTAAATTATAAGCTATAAGCTAAAAATTTCTAAAAAATAAAATGAATTTTCTTAAATCAAACATATTCTTCCTAATATTGCTTACCGTAGTGGCGTTCTGCCTCTACGGTAAAACTATTAATTTCGGTTTTACTTATGGGGACGACTCCAATATGATATTGGAAAAAGCAGATTTGTTGTCCGATATAAAAAATCTGCCAACACTGTTTACCACTTCTTGCTACTATTCAAAACATTCTTCTTATTACAGACCGCTGTTAAATGTTTCTTTTATGGCAGAAACTTTACTCTTCGGTATAAATACACACATCTATCATTTAACCAACATAATCTTATTTATTCTATCGTTATATTTAATGTATTTGTTTTCAAAAAAACTTTTAAAAAAATGTACTCAGCCCTCAACCCTCAGCCCTCAGCCGTCTTCTGTCATCCTGAGCGATAGTGAAGGATCTCGTTGTTCTTCCGTTAACTCTTCACCCATTCACCCCTTCACCCATTCACCCGATACTATCCTGAAATATTTGTTTTTATTGATTGCCGTACACCCGATATTTACATCGACGGTAGCGTGGATACCTGCCAGAAACGATACTCTTCTTGCCGTATTTATGTATGCGTCATTGATATTTTTTGTAAATTGGCTGGAAAATAAAAAAGTAAAAGATTTGTTTTTATATTTTATATTTTTTGCACTGGCACTTTTTACAAAAGAATCTTCAATACTGACAGTTTTTGTTTTTGCGGCACTTGTATGGTGTTTCAATTACAAACTTACCAAAAAGGAAATAGCAATAAATATTTTAATAGTTGTACCTATAATAATTTTTTATTTATATTTTAGGCAAATGGCAGTTGCTGAGGGTAATCTGCTTATGTATTTGATAGCTTTTGGCGATACTATAAGGAACATGATGATCGGCTCTATGGTATATTTGTTTCAGTTTGTCGTTCCTGATGTGCATATAATGTTCTATAATGTTAAATTCAGCGCATTTCATTTTATT